>JAKPTH010000183.1 GCA_029571125.1 bacterium | reverse complement strand
AATCCGGCAGAAGAGGAAATAGACGAAGCCGAAGAAGATTCTCGCGGCGACTTCAGCTACGAAGAAGAACCCATAGAGAGCGAGTTCGAAGAAGAAGAGGAACAGGGCGCCGGCGACGACGACGATTTCCCGCCGTTCAAGAAAAAGAAAAAATAAAGAATATTCAATATAGTTAATATATTAAAAAAGCCCGGATGTCGGAGATATATTCCGACTTCCGGGCTTTTTTACGGATGTTTTAGAGAAAATGAAAATTACGTTTTAAGCTTTTTCTTTTTTACTGCCGGAAACAGGATATTGTTGAGTATGAGGCGGTAGCCGGCGGAATTTTTGTGAAGCGAAACGTTGGTGGCCGGCGAGCCGACTTCGTGCGCGAAGTCCTCCGGATCGTGGCCGCCGTAGAATGTAAAGCTGCCTTCTTTAAGCGTCGAATAAAGGTATTTTACCTCTTCGTCGCTTATCTGCCCAAGTATTATCACGCTGTCTTTTATGCATTTGCGCTTGAACGCCGTGGATTGCCCGAGAAAGGCTTTCACCGCGGCTTCGTGAGACTGGGTAAGTATGGTGGGCGCGCGGTCGAGCTTTGCCGAAAACTCGAATAATGTAAAATCGCCTTTATCTAAGGGGTTTCTGAAATATTTGTTGGCGTCGATATCTATGTCTGAAAATTCGTAAATGTAAGGGTCCATTTCGAGAGTAAAGTCCTTGAACGCGAAAGTTTTTGAAAAATCCAGCTTCTGCTGGCAATTAGGGTCCGCCGGAGTGCCGTCTATTTCAGAAGGGATTATATCCACGCCGTCTGCGGCAAGGGCTATATCTATGGAATCGCAGGCGCAGCACATCATAAATAAAAATCCGCCTTCTTCGACGTATTTTTTAATGGTTTTAGCTATAGCGCATTTATGTGCCTGGACGCTTTTGAAGCCGGCGTCGCGGGCGTTCTGTTCGTATAGCCGGACCTGCTTTTGATACCAGACGGCATTTTTATATGCGCCGTAAAATTTTCCGTACTGGCCGGTGAAATCCTCGTGATGAAGATGCAGCCAGTCGTATTTTTTTAGGTCGCCCTTAAGCACTTCGGCGTCCCAGAGAGTGTCGTAAGGTATTTCGGCGTATGTGAGCGCGAGCGTTACGGCGTCGTCCCACGGCCTTTTATCGGGCGGCGAATAAACCGCTATTTTAGGCGATTTTTCGATTTTAACGGCGTCCATGTTGTTGTCTTTGACTATCGAATATATCGAAGCCGCCGCCGCGTCGTCGATGGTTTCAAATGAAACGCCCATGTAATTGGCCGTTTCCCTGACGAAATCCGCGTTATCCATTAAAAACGATCCGTTCCTGTAGTTGAGCAGCCATTCGGCGCCAATGCCTTTTGAGACCGCCTTGTAAACCACTCCATAAGCCTTGAGATGGTCGTTCTGGGCGCGGTCCATGTAAATCAATATCTTTTCGGCGCGCGCGTCGCCGGCAAGCGTTAAAACCGCCGCTATGTTAATTATAGCCAAAAAAAGAATCGCGTATCTTTTTTTCAATTTTATTATCCCCCTTTATTTTCGATAACATTACCCTGGATTTATTGCTCAAAAGCGCCGAAGGGTAATTTTTGAGAATTGTTTCAAGATGGCCCGCCGCTTCGCTTTTTTCGGTTTCAAAATAAAACTCGGCGAGCTCGAATATCGCCTCGGCGCGCTTTTGATCATCGGGCGCGTTTTTTATATATTCAGCGATGTATTTTTTAAACTCCGCATATTTTTTTTGCTTGAGCTGCGTTTTATAGAGCATTTTGAGAGCGTCATATTTTAACGGGCTTTCTTTTCGGGCCAGGCCTTCGAAATTTATTTCGGCGGAGGCATAATCGGCGGCGCGGTAATTGCGCTCCGCCTGGAAATATTTAAACAGATCTTCCTTGTTTTCGTTTTGAGCCGTCCTTATAATTTTAATCGCGCCGAAAATTTCGGCCGCATTTTCGTAAGAAGGATATTGGGCTATAAGATCGTTGAATTTTTCTATGGCCGCTTCGCAGGACTCCTGGTATAGCTGGCCGTAGCCGATGAGGGCGAGGGCCGAAGCCGAGCGCGGGTGAGTGCCGAGGGCATGGATTTTATTCAGCATGGCTTCGGCCGTCTGGTAACGGCCGCGGAACATCTCCTGAGCGCCTTTAAAATAAACGCTTTCAAAGCTGAAGGTTGAAGAACGGGCTTCGAGCGTGTCGAAAATTTCTAAAGCCCTGTCGCGCATGTCTAAGCCTTCGAAATAAATAAGCGCGGAGTTATAAAGGCAGTCGTGGTAAAGTTCGCTGAAGCTTTTATCGTTTTTAACTTCCTCGAATAATTTAAGCGCTTCAGCGTAACGCCGTCTCGCCTTTAAAAATCCAGCTTTAATGAATTTGGCGTTGTATTCGTTCGCCGTAGAAGGATACGTGGCGGCGATTACGTCGAGAGCCTGCAAAGAAAGATCGTATAATCCGAGAGCGTCGAGCGTTCGGGCGTAGTCTTCGAGTATGACCGGGTTCGCCGTGGATTTTGCGAGCAAAAGGTTAATTTCGAGGGCGCTTTCGTATTTTTTAGACATCAGCAAAATTAGCGAAGCCAGCCTTAATTTTTGCGTGTCTTTAGATACGGCGTTTTTTAGCGGCCCGGATATAATGGCGCACAGCGGTTCGCGGGCGTCGATATTTCTTTTGAGCGTTTCGGCGAGCCTTTGCTCGACCGCGCTGAAAAGCGGCGGCATGGTTTCTATAACGCCGAAATAATATTCTATGAGGCTTTTGTAATCGTCTTTTACTTCGTAAAGCTCCGCCAGTTCGGCGAAAAATACGGTCTGGTTTCCGGCGGCTTTCTGGCAGAGGCGGTACACCGAGATTGCGTCGTCTATCATGTTGTGGGCCTGCAAAATTCCTGCCAGAGCGTTATAACGGTGAACGTCGGTGGACGAAGCGATGATTCGGAACCAGCACTGCCTGGCTTTTTCTATGTCGTTGAGCTGGTAATGGGCGTTTCCGGCCGCCTCTAAAAACTGCTCGTTGTCCGGCTGCATCTTGAGGAGCTTTTCGTAATAATAAAGCGCTTCTTTATAACGCTTGAACCTGACCAGCAGGTCGCCGGCGTTTTTATAAAGGTAAAATTCGGATGGTTTCACCGAAATGATATAGTTGTACTGCGCAAGCGCTTCGTCCACCCTGTTAAGGTAAATCAGAAATTCTATGTAATCGTGCCTGCATAACAGATCGCCGGGGGCTTTTTTTATTTTTGCCTCGAATTCGGCGAGCTTTTGGTCGATGAGATTGAAACGCTCGTATAATTTGAAAAGTTCGGACCGGTTTCCGATGAACATGTTTTTATCATAGAGGGACTGCCATAATTCAAGCGCCTCTTTTTCGCGGTTAAGTTTTATAAGGGCGCGGCCCAGATAAAAAGCCGATTGAGTGCCGTAGGTGGAATCCCTGGAAAGTTTTATAACCTTCGAAAAATATGCTTCGGCGTTCTGATAGTCGCCGGCTTCATAGGCGCGCATCGCTCGGTCGTACAGGGTGAAAAGCTCGTCGGTCTGCCCGGAGGCGCAAGCCGGAAAGAAGGCGAATAATAGACAGATCAGGCAGGCGTAAAATAAGGCGTTGAAAGCCGCGAAAAAATTGCCGGGGGCTTTTTTTGCCGGATGTTGAGGCTTTCCAATATATTTTAAGGCGTTTTTAAGATTCATATAACGCATCACTCGTCCCTGTTATAGTTTTTTTATGGCTTCGAAATACAGCTCTATTATTTTTTCGTACGAGCGGGGATATTTTTCGTTTTTTATCGCGTCATCCAGCTTGAGCTCGCGTTTTTCGATTTTCTGGGCTTCCAGAGGGGCGGCGGCCGGCGCCGGCGAGTATTTTTTTACCTTTTCAGCCTTGCGCTCGGTCGTCTGTTTTTCTTTGAAAAGCGCCTGCTGCATATCCAGAAGCCTTTCGTGAAGTATTTTCTGCCTCGACTGGACTTTCGAGTCTAATTTCTTTTTCAGATATTCGGCTTCGAGGTTCTGCATTTCCGAGCGCAGTTCGCGTAGCCGGCGCGCCGGCTCGCTGTCGGGGTCCATGGCGTCGATCATTCGTTCGAGAGAGCGGCGGATCATTTGCTGCTCGAACGCCATCGATTTGAGGGCGTCTTCGGAGAGCTGCGGCATCCCGTTTTCTCCGGCTTTTTTCATCATTTCTCTGGTTTTGGCGTTCAATCTTGCCTGAGCCTCGGCCTGCTTTTTTATCATGGACATAAGCTGGTCCATGTTGGAGCCGGATTTTGAACTATTGACTATATCGAAAATGTCCAGAAGCATCATGTTGAGCATGCTTATGTCATGGTATATCCGGCCGGAGGCGTTTATTACTCCTGTAAAGTCGCGTTCGGCAAGCATGGGCTTGATTCCGGCGAAATGCCTTATAATAGACCCGGCGACGGCTATGTGGTTGGAATCTATAAGGATGGTCTTTTTAGAAAGCCTGGTGAGCTCCACGGCCATATCGCGTGACGCATTGGATATTTCAAGGCATTTTTCGGATACTTCGTCGAGCGCGTCGACGAACTTGTCATTGGTGGCTGGTCTCATCAGTCCGTGCATCGCCGAAAAGTCGTTTATGATCTCCATTTGGAACCTCGACATGGCTCCGGCCACGCTTATAAGCCTTGAAAGAGCTTCCAGAAGCTCTTTTTTATTTTTATCCTTGAAATCGTCGAACGCTTTTTTCAGATTTTCCAGGTTGCGCTTCATAGACTCGGCCGCTTTTTTCTGTTCGTCGAAAGCTTCGCCGGGAGAATTTTTTGAAAGATCGTCCGCCGCTTTTTTCATCGCGCCCGATACTTCGTCTTTTTTGAGACTGTCGAGAGCGTCGTCCGCCGCTTTTTTTATGCCTTCGGATATCTGCCCGATATCGCTTATATTCTTTTCGAAATTATCGAAGGCCCGGTTGAAATTTTCTCCGGCCTGACGCTGCTCGGCGGCAAGGACCGAGTTCAGTTCGGCGTTTTCGGGAGCGGCCTTTTCCGTGTTTTCGGCCACCATTTCCTGCTTGGCCAGCACGAATTCGAGCTCTTTCATGAACGTGGATAATTTCTGCTCTTTTTCAGCTTTTGAAAAAAGCTCTTTCAGGCGCTCGAATTTTTCGACGAGTTTTTTTTCGTCGAAGTTTTGCGAAAGCTTTTTGACGTCTTCTCCGCTCAGCTTCGTCCGCTCGATATTTTTATTGATATCGCTCATAAGCCTTTTCATGTCGTCTGATACCATGTGCTCGATTTTTTGCTGTATTTCACTTATTTTTGCGAGCGTTTCCGGTTTTATGTATATGTTGTTTTCCATTTTCTTAAGGGTTTCCTTGAGGTCGCTAGCGACTTCTTTAGCCTCGTTCATAAGGTTCTGCTGGTTGCGCGCTATATTTTCGTAATTTTTTTTGAGCTCGTAATCGTTCATCGAGCCCTGCTTTTGAAGCGCGTCTATTTTTTCTATTTTTTCGGCTACTGCTTTCTGATCGGCGGATAATTTGTTGAGGCGGTTTTCTATGGAGCCGTAAAGCGCCTCCAGCTCGACCGCTTCGTCGAACTGCGTAGGGAATACGATTTTATTTACCGCGCTGCGCGTGGATTTGGGGCCTGAAATGTCGTCGTTATCATACGCTTCCGCGAAATAATAAAGCGCCTCGCCGGCTTTGAAATTCATAAAACTGAAATCCAGCGTGGTTTTTTCGAAAATCTCCGAGGCTCCGCTTTCGTGAAGCGTTATTTCGCGGCTTTCAGCGTCGCCTTCGTTTTTATAATATGTGAGAACGAGGCGTGATACGGCAAAATCGTCCCTGGCTTTAACCGCTATGTCCGTCTTGCGGTCGTAAGGGGCGTTTATTACGCCGGCCGGTTCTATTATTTCACATGACGGATATTTGTCGTCGTAAACGTTTATATCGTAAAACTTGCCGTCGCGGCTCTTAGTGCCGTCTTTATCGACAAGCTCGATTTTATATGCGTCTTTTTTTTCGAGCCTGAATTTCGCCGAAGCCGCTTTGCCGTCGGCTGCTATTCCCATCACGAGAGATCTGTTATCGGCGAATATGATCCTTGCGGACGAAAGGTGCGCGCTGCAATATGCAGTCAGCTTGATTTCGCTCATAAAAAGGCCGCTTATCGAAGTTACGTTTTCTTCGACCATGGGAGCGATGCCGGTATATTTAGGGAATGCGTAAGACGCGTTTATCCTTGTTATTTCGGGGCGCCTCCTGCATGAAACAAAATAGGTGGGGCTGAACGAATCCGAAGCGAGCGACCTTGCGCGGTAATAAAAATTATACGAAGGCGCAGGCAATTTAAGCGAATATTTATAAGCGCCGTCCTGAGAGGCCGAGCGGGTCAACCTGTAAACGCGGGTGTCGTTTTCGTTTTCAGGGGCGTCGAAGGCTATTTGGCGATAAGGGTCTTTGCGGGCGTCGGCCGCGTACTGTATATGCATTTCGACGGGTTCGTCACGGCTGAAACCGAAGCAGAAATTGATTTCCTCGTCGACGTAGGAAGTAAAATCCCGATTGGCGGAAATTATCTTGAGCGGTTTGGGCATGAAAAGGCTTGCGATTTCAGGCCAGATTTTATTGAGCCGTTTGAGGCCGCCGGGCTGCGAAAACAGCAGCGCGCTGGTGAGCGCCAGGATGCCCATGACGTAAAGCAGCTTTTTCAACGAAGAATAATCTACATAAATTGAAACGTCCTTTTTGAGATAGTGATCAGCGGCCGCCTGCAGGGTATGTTCGTAAAGAGGCGCTGAGAAGCCGTACTTTTCGATTTCGTTATCGCCGATTTCGACTGACGTGGAAAGGTAGTTGTGGCAGGGGTCTATTTTTTCTATATGACGGGCGGCCTCTGACGCAGAAGGCTTTCTGAACACGGCGAAATAATAATAAAAAGAGCCGAACAGCAAGAGCGCGGCGGCGGTGGCTGACCTGTAATAAGCCACGTAAGCCGGCACCACTTTAAAAATCGAGTCGATGAAAATAAAGCTGACGGTGGCGGTCCAGGCGATAACCGCGAGCATGAGCGCTAGTTTAAGACGGTTGAGGTTTACCGCCTTTCTTGTGAAGCCGTTTATGAAATTTAACAGCAGCTTTTGGCGTTCTTCATTTCGCATTTACTTCCCCCGTCGTCCGTTCTAAGGCCTGCGCCGCTTCCGCGCCGGAGAGCTCGGCCTGATTAGCGATCAATGAATAGTATAGAATATTCACTCCCATTTTAAATGCAGTTTCCCTTGTTTCAGGCGTATCGTTATGGGTTTTAGGGTCGGCCCAGCCGTCAGAGATGTTTGATTCGTAAGTGTATAAAAGCACTATGCGGTTTTCGTGAAAAATGGCGAAAGCTTCAGGCGCTTTGGCGTCGTGCTCATGAATTTTAGGAAGGCCCTCCGGAAATTTGTAAAAACAGTCGAAAAGCGGGTGATCGTCAGGGACCTTTTTTAATTCGTATTCCGGAAAAAGTTTTTTTACTTCACGGCGGAAGCTTTCGTCCAGGCCGTAGTCGTCGTCGACGTATAAAAATCCGCCGTTTAAAAGATATTTTCTCAGATTTTCGATATCCGCGGTTTCCAGCTTGAGATTTCCGTGTCCCGTGAGATATAAAAACGGCAGCTCGAAAATTTTAGGCTGGTCGGGCGTTACGACGATTTCTTTTGCATGGCATTTAACTCCGGCGCGTTTTTCGAATTCGGAAAGCATATTCGGCAGAACTTCAGGATCGTTGTACCAGTCGCCGCCGCCTTTATATTTGATACGGCCGGCGGAAAAAAACGGCTGGCTTATCGCGCATGCTTCGCCCGGCCAAAAGAAATACTGTGCTGCTGAAAGTATAAAGAAAAAAACCAGCGGCGGCGTTATAATTTTTTTTAATTCAATCATAAAAATTTTCATTCATTCGTACCTCTATTATAGCTGTTTTACGATTAGTTTCGTAAGCGATCGTCTTATTCTATTCCGCTATAGCGTCTGACGGACCATTCTATGCACAGAAGCGCCAGGATTAGCGCCAGGACGGATTTATTTTCAAACGGTTTCCACGTTACGTTTACCGTTTTTTCGCCGCCGCGCTTCGGGGCGTCGGCGAAAAGCGAAGCTATGTTGTCTTTTTCATAAAATCTTCCGCCCGTTTTTTCGGAAATTTTTTTCAGGCAGTCATAATCAGCCGAGTTATCCAGCATTTCGCGGGACGAATTTAAAATCATAAAACGGGCCGCGGCGGAGTCTTTTTTTCCTCCGGCGTCAGCGGCTTCCACCAGAATTTCATGTTCGCCCGGATTTTTCGTCCTGAACGAAAACTCGTAATAACCTTCGTCGGCCATCGTAAGCTGCGGCTTTATAAGCTCGGAGCCGCCGGCGTGTTTTAAAGTTATTTTAAATGAAGGGTTTATCATGGGTGAAAAATCCCTGTTGCGGGCGTTTACCGAAACGAACACGCGGTCTTCGCCGTAATAATTGGCTCGGTCGGTTTCCACTTTGAAAGCGACGTAATCTTCTTTTGAATATAGCCACAGTATTAAATTTCCCATAAATTTATCGTAAAAGTTCGAATTTTTTGAAAAAAGCTGCCCGCTTTTTAAAAACCAGAAAGAGCCGCCGAGTATCACCGCGCTCTTTCGTCCGGGAGAGTTTCCAGTGACGAGAACGGGCGCTTCGCAAGGCTGTGAAGCAGTTTGAGATATGAATCGCGCGGATATGACCGTCGACGGGCCGGAGGCGCGGAGGGGGCCGTCCGCTTTTTCACTTCTCATATAATTTATGCCGCATAATTCGGGAATATCGTTCCACATGTAATTGTTTATTTTCGCTATCGGGGAAAGCCTGGTTATCTGCGCGGCTGCGGGCCCGGAATTGAGAGCCAGCTTATATTTTACGGGCTCGTAAACGAAAGCGCCTTCGAGCTTGAGAGGAAACCTTGCCGCGCAGGGGCTTGCCGGGCTTATCGAAAAATTAGGACCGCCTATGAATAGCACCGAAGAGCCGCCCGCCGAAAGCGCGGTTTCGAGTTTACCGGCAATGGAGCCGTCCAGCGAGCCGAAATCGATGTCGCCCAGAATAAGGATGTCGAAGCCGCTTTCAAGGTCGGACGTCTTCAGCAGGAGCTTTTCGTTAGGCGTTTTTAAAAATTTATACTTGAATTCGATGTCTTTTCCGGCCGCGAAAAACCTCAACATATAGGCGAAATCGGCGTTGGGCGAATTCTGGACGCAAAAAATCCTTATCTTGTGCTCCGTGACGTTGACGTAAAAAGCGAAAGAGTTATTAAGCGGTGTTATTTCATCGCCGAAGGTTTGCAGCGAAAGCTCGTACTTTATCAATCCCGCTTTTGAAGGTTTTAAAGGTATTTTGACGCGCTCTTCCGCACGTCCGGCCGCGAAAGAAACAGGCGCCTGATGGCGCACTTCACCCTCTTCTTTAAGCGTGAGCGACGTTTTTGCGCCGCCGTAACCGCTCTGCCGTAAATTGACGATTAAATCTGAAGCTTCGTCCAGATATGAATTTTTGGGATAATCAACGCCCGTAATAGCCGCGTCTTTTATGCCGGAAACGGCGCCCACGCCGAGCGTGAACACCGGAAATTTTACGTAGCGCGCCAGCGAATCCGGGTCTATATCGGAAGTGCTCCGCCCGTCGGATATTATAATGGCCGCGCTTAAATCGCTTCGCCGCATCATTTCTCCGAGCGCGCCGGAAATATCTGTGGAACCGGCCGGAGGCGTGGCGCCGGCGGCCGCGAAATCTTTCAACGGCAAAAACTCGTCGGAGAGGGCGGCGAATTCGACCGAGTTGGCTTCTCCGATTTTGTCGGCCGCCCTGCAGGCTTTCAGAGCGTTTATGGCGCTTTGCAGGCGCGAAACGCCCGAGTCGCCGTCGAAAAAGCTCATGGATGAACTGGTGTCGAAAACGAAAAGGAACTTCCCTTTTTCGCTTTCGGTTCTCTGGTAAGAAAATGAAGGATTGAAGCTTAAAAGGGCCAGCGATAAGAAGGCGAAAATTCTGACCGCCTTTAAGAAAATTATAAGGACGCGGCTTTGGGAGGCTTTTTTAAAAGCCGCGTCGCCCAGATAGATCAGCGCGGCGAAAAGAGCTATCGCCGCAGCCGAGAATATATATGTTTCGTAAGCGCCCGTCAATATTTTAAGATTCAATCTTATCACCTTTATAAATTTTTAGTGAAAGCGTTAAGGCTTTATGCCCGCTTATTCAATTATCATAATTTCATAAAATAAGTCACAAGGCTTTCCAGCGCCATTAATATAAGTACCGCCATGAACAAATACGGAGTTACTTCGGTTTTCTTTTCTGAATTCACGCGGCTTTCTCCGGGAACCGTTTTTAAAAGCGAATGCCTGTTCAAGACTGCGCTTATGGCGTCGTAATCGCGCGACTCGAGCTCCGACTCGCGGGCGTCGAAATTGACCGCGTATTTTTTTTGAGTTATTTTATCGTCGCTTTTTTTAAATAATGTATAAAAGCCCGGAGCGAAAGTGTCGCTAATTTCGCTGTAGAGGCCTTCTGGACCTGTTTTTATATCGAGCCTGAGTTCCACCGCCGAATCGGGGAGCATGCACGAAATGCCGCTGACCCTGTCGTTGACGTTGTATGTTTCGCGTATCGTCTCGCCTATCGTATGCGCCCTGGAGCCGCGGCCGCGGTTCTTATCTATATGATAAACGATCTGGTGGATGAAAGGAACGAAAAGGGGCGAATCGGATATGTTAGATGCCGTCCTGTCGAGATAACCGGAAAAAATAACAGCCGTTCCGCGGCCGGTCTTTTTTTCGGCCAGGGCCGGAAGCGAGCGTTCGAATCCGGCAATGACGCTGACTCCCGATTCGGGCTTGCTCTGGGCGTCGC
>JAKPTH010000140.1 GCA_029571125.1 bacterium | reverse complement strand
TTTTATCGTAAGCGGATTTTATGGCGTTTGATATTTCTTCGGTTTTGACGGGAAGCATTAAAAAATCGGCGCATCCGGACTTCATGGCTTTTCTGATACGGTTCATGTCGGAGGAGCCGGCGAGGGCTATTAAAGCGAGATGGCCGGAGGCGACCTGAGATTCGAGCGATGAAAGGAACGAATATATGTTATCTTCGTCGAAGCTGAGATCGAGAAGAATAATGTCCGGATTTATTTTTTTGTAGGCGCCGGCAAGTTCTTCGTAATTAAAAGCTTTTGCGCACAAATCGACGCCGGGTATTTCTTTGAGCTGCGCTTCCAGCGGGCCGAGCAGCTCGTTGTCTTTTTGGACCAGTAATATCTTAATGTTTTTTGCGCTCATTGTATCCTAACGAACAAATATAAGTTGCTTTTAGTCATGTAACTAAAAGTATTTAACTTTTTTATTATATCAAAGTACAAAATAAAAATCAAACATTTATTTTTATATATTTTTTTGTTGAATTTTACATGAAATTGGTTTATAATAAATAACCGAAAAATTATTAATTTTTATGTTATTGGTATTAATCTTTTAGTATAAGAGGTATGCTGTGTCGACGATGCCGGTTAGCGAAATTAAAAGAATAGACGATAAAAATAAGCGCCAGGCCAGCGTGACCGCCTTAAAAAGCGAGGAGCTGAGCCCGTCGGATCTTCAGGGCCTTATAGAACTTCTGGCTGATCCTTACTGGCCCGTCAGGGAGGCGGCGTCTAAAAAACTCATTGCCGTCGGTCCCAAGGTTTCATCGTGCCTGGTCAACGCCATATCCGACCCCAGTGAAGACATCCGGTTCTGGTCGTCGCAGATTCTGGCTACCATAGCCGACGGCGACGCGATCGATCTGCTCATAAACTCTTTCGCCTCTTACGAAGAAAACGAAATAAATATGTATTCAGCGCGAGCACTTATAAAGGTCGGCGCCCAGGCCGCGCCCGGGCTTATAAGAGCGCTCGGCTCTCCGAACGACCTTATAAGGCTTTATTCTCTGCATTGTCTTGGCGAGCTCAAATGCGCCGAAGCGGCCGGCGAAATACAATCTCTGCTGGCTTCGGATCCCAATTTCGCCATAAGAAAAAACGCGGCGATAGCGCTGGGGAAGATAGGCCTGCCTTCGTCCGTCAATTCGCTTATAGCCGCCATATCCGACAAGTCTTGGTATGTAAGAGTGGCCGCCACGGAGGCGCTTGGTAAATTCAAATTTCTCGGCGACGGCGGCCCGCTTGCGGGACAGGGACCGGAGACTCACGACGGCGGCGAAGACCTGCGCAGCAAAATCACCAGTTCGATAATGGCCTCCCTTTCCGATACCGAAGCCAGAGTTCGCGAGACCGGCGCAAAGGTCCTGTCGGGCTTCGGCGGCGAGCATATCCAGCAGCAGCTTATTAAAATGATACTCGGCACGAGCTCCGAGGGCGAAAAGATCGTGGCGGTCAAATGCATCGACGATTCGTGCTCGCAGGAGGCCCTGCCGGCGCTTTTTGAAATGCTCGGCGGCAAAACTTCTTTCGAACTGAAAAAAGAAATATTGAAGGCCCTCGGCCGCATTACCGATCCGGCATCCAAGCAGAGGCTGCTGAACGCCGTTTCCGACGAGAACCCCGAAATCGCCGTCACCGCCGTAGGGGCTCTTTTCAATGTCAGAACCGGCCACGCCTGCGGCGCGCTTCCTTCGCTTCTCGAAGACGCGCGCGAAGAAATAAGATGCGCGGCCGTCGCGGCCCTGGGCAAAAACGATTATTTCGACATGCGCCATTACCTTTACCTGGCGCTCGAAGACGGCTCTTATCTCGTCAGAAGGCAGGCGCTCGTTTCGCTTCACTCCCTTCTCGGCGACGAAGTCATATCCGAAGTCATAAATCTGATAGGCGATCCCGAAGAGTTCGTATCATCCGAAGCGATATCCATCGCCGCTAAAATCAAAAGCCCCGATTTCATACCCGCGCTCGCCCGCGCCATAGAAAAAGGCACTAACAGGATCGCTTATATGGCTTTTCAAGCTCTTGGCTCCATAGGCCCGAACGCTGAATACGCCGTTTTAAAAAGCCTGGATTCGCCTAACCGGGATATCTGCTATTGGGCGGTCAACGCCCTTGAAAAAACGGCTTCGAGAAACTGCATTCTACCGCTTCTGGAAGCTGTGAAAAAGCATTCGGGCCAGCAGGAAATAGTGGAGCGCGCCATCGACGTTCTCATGCAGTTCGATTTCGACATAGACGTAAAATTATTTGTCGACGTCCTTAAAAACCTAAAATCTTCGCACAGCAAGGCCATAGAACTTCTGGGCAAATCCGCCAAGCCCGCCATAGCGGTCGAGATACTGCCTTACCTTAATTCCGCCGAAAAGGAAACCAGATTTCAAACGGCGGTAGCCCTTGGAAGGCTTAAAAATACCGACGACGAAGTTATCGGAGCGCTGGTGGAGGCTTTGAAAGACCGGTACTGGCCGGTAAGAAAGGCCGCGGCCGAATCGCTGGCTGCGCTAGGAGAAAACGCTTCCAGGCGGTTGAAAAAAGAGCTCGAACGTTCGGGCGCGAACGCCGATATCGTTTACTGGGCGCTTCGCGCGCTCGCCGACAAGGCCGAAAAAACGAGCGTCGAAGTTTTTAAAAAATATATCGATTCAAAAAGCGCCGACATAAAAAAAATTATAATAAAAGGCCTCGGCAGGATCGGCGACGACGAGTCGATCGGCCTCCTTCTTCCGTTTATGCAGAGCCCCGACGACGAGCTGCGCTTTCATACCGTTAAATCCTTGAAAGGCTGCTCCAATTCGATGATATTAAATCCGCTCGTAAAAATGATGGGCGACGGCTATGAAAACGTAAGGTCCTTCGCCGCTATCGCGCTGGGAAATTTCAAGTGCCAGCAGGCTATCGACGCGCTCAAGGGAGCCTTAAACGATAAAAGCCACTGGGTGGTAAAATACGCAAAAGAATCGCTTTCGAAATTACTAAAATAAATTAATACTAGAAGGGAGCCCCCGGTTAATGCAAGAATTAATCCGCCAGGAACAGATAATCAACGATATAGTCACTCAGATGGGACGCCACAAAATACAGAACGCTTCGAAAGTCAAGTTTAAAGTGGGCCGCCTGACCAACATCACGGAGAAAGTCCTGCTCGACCTTTTCATTAAAGCCGTAGGTCCTAAAAACCTCCAGCCCGAAATGGCTATAGAAATCGAGTGGATGCCGGCCAAACTCAAATGCAACCATTGCCAGCATCTCGTCGATTCCGGATACGTCTGCCCGGCCTGCCAGTCCGAAGACCTCAAAGTGATATCCGGCGAAGAATTTTTTATCGAAAACGTTTATTATTGATTCGATGTTTCGGCGCGCGCAACTTTTCAGGCTCGTCCGGCCTTTCAGGCCTCAAGCGACAACACGCCGATTTTACAACTTTATAAAAATAAGAAAAAAATAAATAAAGATATTGACAATTATTATATCTTTTTGGTATAATTAAACGATTTTTAATTTAGAATATTAAAAATAAAAAAAAGAAGGAGGTGCCTATCAATGTACGCAGTAATCACTACCGGAGGCAAACAATATAAAGTAGCGCCCGGCGATCGCATTCGCGTTAACAAGTTACAGGGTGAAGTTAATACAGACGTTAATTTTTCCGAAGTTTTAATGCTTAGCGACGGCACTAACGTTACTATCGGCCAGCCGAAAGTTAACGGCGCAAACGTGGAAGCTAAAATAATCGCTCACGGCCGCGAAAAAAAAGTAGTTATAATGAAATTCAAAAAAAGAAAAGACTATTTCCGTAAAAGAGGCTTCAGGGCCCACTATACGAAAGTCGAAATCGGCCAGATAAAGAGCAAATAATGTTCTGGCGCAACCTGTAAACGGTGTGTTTCTTTTTGATAACAGCTGAATTTAATTACGGCATCGACGGCCTTTTAAAAAGTTTTACGTTTTCGGGTCACGATAATTCGGAGGCCCGCGGCGGAAATATAGTCTGTGCTGCGGCATCGGCCCTGGCGCTGAATTTTTCGCAAAGCATAACGAAACTTTTAAAAATAAAGGTTAGCGGCGTAATAAAAAGCGGCGTTATAAGCCTCGCTCTGAAAGAGCTTCCGGGTGCGCAATGCGCCCAGGGCCTCCGTCTTCTGACGGAAAGCGTCAAGCTGGGCTTTATGTCTATGAACGAGAAATACGGTGAAGTCGTTAAAATTATTGAAACCATTAAAGATTAAAACCAGGCAGGTGAAATGAAATGGGTAAAAAAGCAGTATCCGCGGTTAACGGTCGCGATTCTCAGGCGAAGCGCCTCGGCGTTAAAAAATTCGCGGGTGAAATAGTTAAAGGCGGAACAATACTTGTCCGCCAGCGCGGCACGCACTTCCACCCCGGCCTCAACGTAGGACGCGGCGGAGACGACACTTTATTCGCGAAAGTTTGCGGTAAAGTCGAATTCAAGTCTTTCGGCAAAGGCAAACGCCGCGTCGTTATAGTTCCTATGGAACAGACGGCGTAAACGCTTGCCGGTATAAATAAAAGCATTATTAAGATGCGAGTTGGAATTTTCGGCGGAACGTTCAACCCGATCCACAATGCGCACCTTCGCCTGGCGGAATGCGCCAGGGTGGAGCTGGGTCTCGAAAAGGTTTATTTCCTTGCTACGAATGTCGTGCCGCATAAAGATAATTCACAAATTATTGATATATCCCATAGGGAAAAAATGGTTTTCCTTGCTATTGAGGATAACCATTTTTTTGTATTTTCCGATATCGAATCGCGTGCTGACAAGACGGCGTACACCTATGAAACCATACTCGAATTCAAACGCATGACCGGCGGCGCCGAGCTTTTTTACATAAGCGGCGGCGATACGCTCCATATGTTTCATCATTACCGCAATTACCGCACTATCATTCAAAACGCAAGTCTTGTAATAGCGCCACGCGCCGATAATTTTCAAAAAGACGGCATAGAGCCGGACGTGCTCTCGGCTGCCGTCTTTTTGAAGTCGTTCGAGCACATCGATATATCGTCCACTAAAATCAGGGATATCGTCAAATCGGGCGGTTCCATAAGATATCTCGTGCCGCCGAAGGTCTTCGATTACATAACGGCCCGCGGGCTTTACGTTAAATAGCGCAGCTTTTTCGACGGCGCCGTTTTTTTAGCGGCGCGGAATTTTATTGGATAAAAACCAGCTTATATTAAGGAGATTAATCATGTTCATAGACGAAGCGGTAATAACGCTTAAAGCCGGCGACGGCGGCAACGGCTGCATCAGTTTCAGAAAAGAAAAATTCGTTCCGAAGGGCGGCCCGGACGGCGGCGACGGCGGCAGCGGCGGTTCGGTAACTCTTATCGCTTCCAACGATCTTCAGACGCTTCTGGATTTCAAGTACAACCGTATATTCAAAGCCGAAGACGGCGAGCACGGCCTCGGTTCAAACATGCACGGCAAAAACGGCCGCGAGCTTAAAATAAAAGTTCCGGTCGGCACCCAGGCGTGCGACCCTAAAACGGGCGCGTTAATTTGCGATCTGGCTTCGCCGGGCGCGTCATTCGTGCTCATACGCGGCGGACGCGGCGGACGCGGAAATACCAGGTTTACGAGCTCGGTCCGCCACGCCCCACGTTACTGCGAGCTCGGCGAAGAAGGCGCCGAGCTGGAAGTGAAGCTCGTGCTAAAGCTTATAGCGGATATAGGCCTGGTAGGCTTTCCAAACGCCGGAAAATCGACCATTTTATCTAAAATTTCCAAGGCCACGCCTAAAATAGCCAATTATCCTTTCACCACGCTGTCGCCGAATCTCGGCGTGGTCAAAATCGATTATAATAAAATTATGGTGGTGGCCGACATTCCCGGCATCATCGAAGGCGCTCATTCGGGGGCAGGCCTCGGAAATAAATTCCTCAAGCATATCGAGCGTACAAGGGCCATAGTATATGTTATCGACATGACGGGCTTCGAAAGGCCGGATCCGGCGGAAGACCTCAAAACGCTTCAAAAAGAGCTCAAGGCTTATTCAAAAAAACTGGCCGGGCTTCCTTTTATAATAGCGGCCAACAAAATGGATATTCCCGATTCAAAAGAGCATTACGAAAAATTCGCGAAAAAAATCAAGAGGCTCAAAGCTTTCAAGGACGCAAAAATAATAAAGATATCCGGCCTCGCCGGGCTGAACCTGGACAAGCTCATCAGGCACATGTACGATCTGAAGATCGATTCGGAAGCACGCGCCGCCGAAACGGTTCTGGCTAAAGACGAAGGCTCGGTTCTGATCGATTCCGACGAATCCATAGCCGAAGGCGGTCTCGGCCTCACTTACGATAACTTAAACAAGAAGACCTCGCAGCGTAAAAAGGCTTTCGCGGTCAAGGTCAATAAGCTTTCCCAGAACGAATACCAGATAGTGTCCGAACAGTTCGAAGCCGACGTCAAGCGTATCAACTTCAAAGCCGACGATTCGCTTTATTATTTCAAGCAGATGCTTAAAAAGTATATGGTCGATAAGGCGCTGCGCAAAGCCGGCGCCCAAAACGGCGATACCGTTTATATAAGGGATTTCGCTTTCGATTATCAGGATGAATGATAAGCAATATCTGACACTGCGTAAAAATATAATAAAATACTTGCAAAACAGTCTGGGCGAAAGATTATTTCTTCACTGCCTGGGCGTCGAAGCGGCGGCCGTTCAAATAGCGGCCGCTTCGGCTAATTACAGTCTTATCAAGCGCTGCTCCATAGCCGCTCTTATGCACGACGCGGCTAAAGGCCTTTCGCTTTTGGAAATGAAATCGGCCGTCAAAAGGGCCGGATATAAGCTCAGCTCCGGCGTTCTGGAAAAAGAAGGCCTTCTGCACGGCCATGCTTCGGCCTGCATAGCCTTAGAGACTTTTAACATTTCCGACCGGCCGGTAATTACGGCCGTAAGGCACCATACTCTCGGACGCCTTAAAATGAGCGTTCTCGAAAAAATAATTTTTATTTCCGATTATATAGAGCCGGGCAGAAGGTTCGCGGGAATCGAAGAACTGCGTTCAAGCGTTTACCGCGCTATTTTCAACGATTGCCTGGACCGGGCTCTGCTTTTAGTCGTACGCGACAAAATCCGAACGCTTGAAGCCATGGGCGTGAGCATAGAAAAAATTCTTTTCGGAATCAACGACAGCCTTTCCATAGCGCTTGAAAACGGCCCGGCATATGCGCGAGGCGGACAGCCGTCTTAAGTTTTTGCGGTTACGGCGAATCAGGCTTTTAAGCGCGCCGGCCATAATAATTTTATAATTGATTTATTTCCCTAAATGTGATAAAATAAAAAAAATAAAATTTAGCGAGGAGAATACATTTAATTGTATAATAAATTATGGCTGATAAATTAATTTTCAAAAGAACCGCCTCTGCTGTGGCGGCAATACTTTTTATCCTGTGCGGAGCATATATTTCACTGGCTTACGACGTAGATCAGAATCCCGATGTGAAATTTGAAAACCATGTAAGGCAGATTGTTTCGGAAGAAGTGAACCGTGCTTTTGAAAAATACGGCGGCGCCGGCAAAAACACTTTAAAGCCCGAAGAACTTTCAAACGTTCTCATCCCCATCATCACCGACCAGGTCGTAAAGCGCTCGATTCCGCTTATCACGGGCACGGCAGGCGCGGCGGGCTCTCAAAATCCCGAAAATACCCTGGTACTGGCTAAAATAAAGAATAAAAAAATAACCGCCAACGAGGCCGTAGAAGAATACCTGAAGCTGCCCCAGAACTCCAGGGTATTTCTCAACACTTTTGAAAAGCTGAAAAGCTTTCTGACCGAAGTGGTTTTAGTTAATCAGATAGTCATCATGGAAGCCGAAAAAAAGGGACTGGCTTCGCGCGACGAAATAAAAATACAGATAGAAAAGGCTTTTGAAAATCTCTTGATCGAAAGTTACTATAAGCAGATAAAAGACGAAATAGTAAAAGCCATTAACATTACCGAAGCTCAGATAAGCGCCTTCTACGAAGAAAACAAGCAGTCGCGGTTTCAAATAAAAGACTGCGTCACGCTGGCCAATATATTCGTAAAATTCAACCCTGAAGATACCAATTCCATCCAGCTCGCCAGAAACAAAATAGAAAAGGCCAAGATGGAGCTCGATCTCGGCACCCACTTCGAAAAGGTGTGGGAGAAACATTCGGACGATAAAACCCATAAAAACGGCGTTCTCGGAACGTTCAGGCGCGATATGTATAACAACAACTCTATAATTAACGAGGCTTTTTCGCGCAATCTCGGGGAATATACCAACATCATACGCGGCAATAACGGATTTTACATATTGAAGGTCCTCGAAAAAAACGATTCCAAGACGGTCCCGCTTTCAGACGTTAAAAACCTTATCGAAAGCGAACTGAAAAGCAAGATAGAAAACGACCGCCTCGAAGAGTGGCTGAAAACCGTCAAGGCTAAGTATAACATAAAGATTTACCGCGACAAGATCGGAGGCGCAAACGACACGCTGGAAATAGGCCAGCCTTCAGGCGCATTGCCGCTGGATATAGTTTCCGCCGACAAAGCCGCCTCGGCTCCGGCTCAAAAAGCGGCAGCCGTTTCCGCCGGTGAAGGCGAAGAAAAAAAATCCGAAAAAGTTTCCGAAGAAACTCCGGCTAAAAACGGCAAAACTCAGGCTAAAAAAAATGAGCGCTCTTCCAGAAAGAAAAGTACGCCTAAAAAGTCAAAAACGGCTTCTAAAAAGGATAAAAAATCATCCTCCGATAAACCGGCCAACGGCTCCGACGCGGCATCCCGCGAAGAAAAAAAATCCGACGCCGCGGCCATGAGCGTTAAATCGCTGGGAGACCTCAACGAGGTTTTCGCCGAAGTGGACGGCGTAAAGATAACAAGGCTCAACTATAACGAAAGCATTTCCCAGCTGCCTTCCTTTCACAAGAGCGATTTCAACAAATATTCCGACAGGCTTGCGATCGTCGAAAAAATCATAAACCGGATTATACTCAAAAAAGAGGCCGGCCTCGCTCAGATTCAGAATTCGCCCGCTTTTAAGAAAGAAATGAAAGATATCGAAAACAAAATTCTTGCCCGCGCTCTTATTTTTGAAGAAGTCACAAAGAAAATAGCTGAACCTTCGCTTAAAGATCTTAAAGAATACCACTCGAAAAACAATTCCGAATTCCAGGTGCGCCATATTTTGATCGCGGTTAAAAACCAGAACGATCAGAACGAGCTGGACGCCGCGCGCCAGAAGGCTATGAGCGTTTACGATAAAATCGATACGCAGGATTTCGTTCAGCTTGCCCGCCAGTATTCCGACGACGTTTCTAAAAACGACGGCGGCCTTCTTCCGCCTTTTACTTATGACGACATGGTAGAAGAGTTTTCGGACGCGGTAGTTAAACTTAAAGCGGGCGGGGTTTCGAAACCAGTGCTCACCAATTTCGGGTTCCACATAATAAAGCTCGAGCAGGTGAAGCCCCTCGTTTTTAACGACGTAAAAAATAAGATCAAGGAGAAGCTGATAGGCTCCACTCAGAAAAAAGCGCTGATGAGCTATATCGAATAGCTCAAAGAGTCATACGCTTACGAGCTGAATGAAGAAGGCATCCAGAAGGCGATCGAACAGAAAATATTTCAAAGATAGAAAAGGCTGGCCATGAAAAACAAAAGACGTGAAGAGATTTTAAGCAAGTTCAACCATTTTATGGACGTCATCGACAAATTGCGCGATCCCGAAAAGGGCTGCCCTTGGGACCGCGAGCAGACGCTCAAAACCATGAAGGATTTTTTTCTCGAGGAATGCTATGAGCTCAACCATGAGATAATCGCCGGAGACCATGAAAAAACGGCGGACGAGCTCGGCGATATTCTGCTGCTAATTTCGCTTTGCGCCAAGATCGGCGAAGAAGAAAGAAAATTCGACATGGGCGATATTCTCGATAAAATATCAGGCAAGCTTATAGAGCGCCATCCTCACGTATTCGGCGATCAGAACGTCAGCGATTCCGGAGACGTCATAAAAAAATGGGACGAAATCAAGCGCGCCAAGCGCAAAAAAAATATCAGCGAAGACCTCGTTATGAGCCTTCCCCCGCTTTTATGGGCTTACAAGGTCCAGAAGCGCCTGGCGAATATAGGCTTCGATTTTACGACTTATGACGAGACTCTCGTGAAAGTCAGAGAAGAACTGGAAGAGCTTTCGCACGAGATAAAAACCGGCTCGCGCGAAAAGATCGAAGGAGAGCTCGGCGATATGTTTTTTGCTCTCATAAATCTCTCGCGCCATCTTTCGGTCAACCCTGAAACCGCTCTGGTAAGCTCTATCACAAAATTTATCGACCGGGTGGGGTTCATAGAAAACAACTCTGAAAAGCATTACGGGCGTCCTTTCAAAGAACTTACCATGGCCGAAATGGACCGTCTTTGGGAATTAGCCAAGAAAAAGCCAGTTATGGAGGAAAGATAAAGATGAACGTCAATACCATTAAAAGTTTTATTAAGTTTATAAAACAGAGCCGCTACAACGAATTTTCGATGAAAGACGGCGATGTGAGCCTTAAGATAAAGTTCAGGCCGCGCGACGAGGAAAGCGAAACCATACAGGGAATCGATAACCTTGCCGCCGCGAAAGACCAGCGCGCCGCGGAATCTGCGCGGGATAAGAAAGACGGCGAGTTCTGCAAGATCATTACCGCTCCCATCGTAGGAAGGTTTTACTCCACCATGACTTCCGACAAGCTCGCGCCAATAAAAAAAGGCGACGCCGTGAAAAAAAGCCAGACGGTGTGCATGATAGAGGCCATGAACATAGAGCATGAAATCAGCTCGCCTTACAGCGGCGTAATGGAAGAAATGCTCGCGGACGAAGGCGCGCCCGTCATGTTCGGCCAGCCGCTTTTTAAAATAAGGATAAACAATTAAAAAATATAAAAGGCAGGATAGATTAAAATGATAAAAAGAATTTTAATAGCCAACCGCGGCGAGATAGCGCTGAGAATAATCAGGGCGTGCCGCGAGCTTGGCGTTGAAGCCGTGGCTGTTTATTCGGAAGCGGATGCGGAAAGCCTTCATGTTAAACTCGCCGATAAGGCGGTATGCATAGGCCCGCCCAATCCCAAGGAAAGCTATCTTTACGTGCCGAACATCATTTCGGCCGCCGAGATCACCGGCTGCGACGCCGTGCATCCGGGCTACGGTTTTTTATCGGAAAACGCCGATTTTGCGGATATCTGCAAGAAGCACCAGCTCACCTTCATAGGCCCCGAACCTAAAATAATAACGCTGATGGGCGATAAATCGGAGGCGCGCGCCGCCATGACGGCCGCAGGCGTGCCTATCGTGCCGGGGACCGCTCCGCTGGAATCGGTCGGCCAGGCGCTTCTCGAAGCAAATAAAATCGGCTATCCTCTCATAATAAAAGCTTCCGGCGGCGGCGGCGGAAAAGGAATGCGCATAGTCAGAAACGATTCCGACCTTCGCTCCAGCTTTGAAATCGCTAAAAACGAAGCCCGTATGGCGTTCAACAACGACGAAGTCTATATGGAAAAATATATAGAACACGCCCGCCACATAGAATTTCAGATAATAGCCGATAACTATGGCAACGCGGTGCATTTGGGCGAACGCGACTGCTCCATTCAGCGCCGCCACCAGAAGCTCGTCGAAGAGTCGCCTTCGGTATTTCTGACAGACGAGCTCCGCCGCAAAATGGGCGATATAGCCGTTAAAGTCGTCAAGTCGGTAAAATATACCAACGCCGGCACCATAGAATTTATAATGGACGAGCATAAGAATTTTTATTTCATGGAAATGAATTCCAGAATTCAGGTCGAGCATCCCGTGACCGAAATGGTCACTTCGATCGACCTGCTCAAAGAACAGATAATGGTCGCCGGCGGCGCGAAGCTTTCAATTAAGCAAAGCGACATCCGTTTTTACGGCTACGCTATCGAATGCCGTATATGCGCGGAAGATCCGGCCAACCACTTCATGCCTCAGGTCGGCACCATATCTAATTATATACCCTGCGGAGGGCCTTTTGTAAGAGTGGATACGCATGTTTATTCTGGCTACTCGATACCGCCTCATTATGATTCGATGATAGCCAAGATAATCGCGTGGGGCGAAACGCGAAAAGAAGCGATAGCCCGCATGAGACGAGCTCTCGCAGAGGTCCGCTTCGAAGGGCTTACCGTCAATATAGCTTTTTTCGAGAAGCTGCTTAAAAACGAAAAATTCCTTAAAGGCGACATAACGACTAATTTTATTGCCGGCATGGGGGTGTAGAGGGTGCCCGAACTTACGAGCGAGGAGCTCGAACGCATCAAGCTTGAAGAAATCAAAAAGATCGAAGAACTCGAACGCGAGAATCGTGAAAAGAAGCTCAAGCTTCAGCAGGAACTGAAAAAGCTTCAGCAGCACGAGGCGCCCGGCCAGCACGCCGCCGCTCAGCCGCCGGAAGATTTCGACAAAGTCCGCGAACAGATCCGCACGCGCGAAATGATCGCGCGCGGTTTCGTGCAGGTCGAAGGCGAATGGATTTCACGCGAGGATTTCGAGCGCAGAACGTCCGAAAAAGAAGAGCAGAAAAGGATCGAAGAAGAAAAAATCACGCGGGCGAAGCAGCGCAAAGTGGAGCGCGAAAAGGCGTCCTACGAGGAATATCGCGCTACCGTTATAATGCATCTGAAGTTTTATTCCATTATAATCTATCTGAGCCTGGCTCTTTTCGTTACCGGCGCGGTTATGACGATTACGGCAAACTATGTGCGTTCGTTGATGGTCACGTTCTTTTTTCCTGGCATGGTGGCTACCACGCTAGGCCTCATATCGCTTCTGACTTTTATCGGGCTTCTGGTGGATTCCGAAAAAAAGCTTATAGAGCGCTCGATTTTTGATTTCGACAACGAAAGGCACTATTTCGAAGACGAGTCGGAGATAAGGGATTACGCCCGCATATTTTGCCGTTCCATAGTGCGAAAGATACATCCGGGGCTGAAAACAGAAGAAAAGGCCGACGACGAAGAGGAAGAATAAAGAAATTGCAGTTCGAACTTGCGCTGGACTCAAAAAAATTTTATACGGTTAGCGAAGTCAATAAGTATATCGCCGATTTATTCGCCAACGACGGCGAACTTACTTATCTTTCAGTTAAAGGCGAAATTTCGAATTTTACCAATCATCAGGCTTCCGGGCATTTTTACTTTTCGATAAAAGACCAGGCGTCAAAACTTAACTGCGTGATGTTTAAAAATTATAACCGTCTTTTGAAATTTATGCCGCAAAACGGCATGGCGGTAATTGTCAGGGGCTATGTCAGCGTATACCAGCAGCGCGGAGAGTATCAGCTTTACGCCTCCTCCATAGAAAAAGAAGGCGCGGGCGACTTATATAAAAAATATATCGAACTCAAGGAAAAGCTGGAAAAAAAGGGTTACTTTTCTCCGGACCGAAAAAGGCCGCTGCCCGTTCTGCCCAGGCGGATAGGCATAGTCACGGCGCCGGAAGGCTCGGTCGTCTGCGATATCATAAATATAATAAACAGGCGGTTTCCGAATATGCCTCTTCTTCTGGCGCCGGCTTACGTGCAGGGCCAGCAGGCGGCCGCTTCGATCTGCGCCGCCATTGCAAGGCTTAATTCCATAGAAGACATAGACCTTATCATTTTAGCCCGCGGCGGCGGCTCGCTGGAAGAGCTCTGGCCGTTTAACGAAGAATCCGTCGCCGACGCCATATTCAATAGTTCCAAACCGGTCATATCGGCCGTCGGCCATCAGACGGATTTTACGATAAGCGATTTCGTCAGCGACCTTCGAGCGCCAACCCCTTCTGCCGCGGCGGAGCTCGCGGTTTTTTCAAAAAGCGAAAAATTGTCTTACCTCGAGAAATTAAAAGAAAGGCTTGCGCAGAATTTGACGGGCGCGCTCGAAACGAACCGTCGCGCCATGGAGCTTTACGGCCAGAAATTATCGTCGCATGCGCCGGAAAAAAAACTGGAAAATTACAGGATGCATCTGGACCGGATAGACATAAAGCTCAGGGCTCTTTTAAACGAACGCTATATGAACGCCCGCGCGGCGCTTGAAAAAGCCTCGCCAGCTTCGAAGCTTGCCGCGTTCAGGCCCATGATCGATAAATACCGTCAGCGTCTCGCGTCGATAAACAAGATGTCGTCGGCCGCTCTGGTAAAAAGGCTTACCGCGGCGAAAACCGGCCTGGACTCGCTCTGGCTTAAATTCACTGTTTACGATTATAAAAAAGTACTGCAGCTGGGTTACTCCATTGTCAGAAGCGCCGACGCCGGCAAAATAATAAAATCAGGCTCCGAACTTAAACCGCGCGATAAGATAACCTTGAAATTTATAGACGGCGATGTCGGAGCCACAATAGATTGATCGTTTAGATTAAATTTTTAATCGTAAAAATATTTACGAATCCTTAAAAAGGTGTGATAAAAATGGCGCAGAAAAAAGAAAGCGTTAAAAGCCATCCCGCCGAAGAGCAGCTCGAAGGATTGAAATTCGAGCAGGGGCTGGAAAGACTCGAGCGCATACTCGAAACGCTCGAAAATGAAGAACTGTCTTTGGAAGATTCCATTAAAAACTATGAAACCGGCGTTAAATATTATAATTTCTGCAAGGAAAAGCTCGATATGCTCGAAAAGAAGATCGAAGTTCTCGTGAAAAACGGCGCAAGCGGAGAAGTTACGAGCGTGGCCTACCGGCGGGACGAAATAGAAGGTTCCGGCCGTTAGCCGCTTAATTAAGTTTAATCCAAACCATCATGCCGGCGCTTCTGCGCGCGGAAAATAAAAGATTCTAGAAGAAGGCGATAATCAAATGTACATCGATTACAACGAAAATTTGACCGAAGTGATAAAAGACTATAAAAAAGCCGTGGATAAGTGCCTCGACCAGCTGCTTCCGCCTGAAAATACCATGCCAAACAAGCTTCACGAGGCCATGCGCTACTCGGTGTTCGCCGGCGGAAAAAGAATAAGGCCGGTTATTACGATGCTCTGCTGCAAGTTGTTTTCAGGCAATTTAGAGGACGCGCTGCCGGTAGCGGCAGCCATAGAGATGATTCACACATATTCTCTCATCCATGACGATCTTCCGGCCATGGATAACGACGATTTCAGACGCGGGAAGCCCACGAGCCATAAAGTTTACGGCGAGGCGGTGGCCATCCTGGCGGGAGACGCCCTGCTGACAAAAGCTTTCGAAGTGCTGGCGAAAGTCCCGAAAACCACTTCCATAAAACCCGACGTAGCCAACCTGATCATAGAAACCGTCGCAGGCGCCGCCGGCAATCTGTCCATGATAGGCGGCCAGGTTATGGATATCATGTCCGAAGCCGCGGCGGGAAGCGAAAAAAAAATCAGCGAGCTGGTGCTGTTCGAAATACATAAAAGAAAGACGGCCGCGCTTATAGCGGCTTCGGCCAAGGCGGGCGCCTTCGTGGCCAAAGCGGGCATCAAAGACGTCAATGCGATCGAAGATTTCGCTATGGCGCTCGGGCTTTTATTTCAGATGTCCGACGACCTTCTCGATTACACTTCCACTAAAGAGCAGATCGGCAAGACGCCCGGCAAGGACGGGGCCGTGAATAAGCTTACGTTCCTCTCGCTTTTCGGTCCGGAAACCGCGCGCCAGAAAATCGCCGAGTTTAAGCAGAAGACGCTTTTACTGCTCGAACCGTTCGGCGAAAAAGCGAACCTGCTCAGAGGGCTTACCGAATATGTCGCGGGCCGTACCAGCTAACGTTTAAACAAGAAAAGAATGTGATTGATTATGAGTGTTTTAGAAAAAATAAGCGCGCCGGCCGATCTGAGAAAGCTTTCTTATGCCGAAATCGACAGGCTATGCAGCGAAATCCGCAATATAATGGTCGAAGTGGTTTCAAAAAACGGCGGCCATCTGGCTTCCAA
>JAKPTH010000138.1 GCA_029571125.1 bacterium | reverse complement strand
CGCCGAATGCGAAATCGGTCTCGGGGTGCCGCGCGATCCGATAAGGGTCGTAATTATCAATAAAAAAAAGCGCCTGGTTCAGCCTGCCACCGAAAAAGACTGCACCCTGGAAATGCAAAAATTCGCTTCGGAATTCATGGATTCTCATCCTGACGCCGACGGCTTTATTTTGAAGGCTTATTCGCCTTCCTGCGGAATCAAGGGCGTTAAGATTTATCCGGCTTTGGAAAACGTTTCGAGCGTAGATACGGGATCGGGATTTTTCGCCGCGGCCGCGCTCGAAAAATATCCGGGCCTGGCCATAGAAGACGAACTGAGGTTGAGCAACTTTCGCATACGAGAACATTTTTTAACTAAAATTTTCACCGCCGCGGAATTCCGTAAAATATCGGCCAGGCCTTCCATGGGCGCGCTAGTCAAATTTCAGGCCGAAAACAAGCTTTTGCTGCTGACTTATAATCAGTCGAAAATGCGTGAAATGGGCAAGCTGGTCGCCAATCACGAAAAAAGGCCCGCGGCGGAAGTTTTTAAGGATTATGGCGTTCTTCTGCAGAAAGCCTTCGCCAGGACGCCGTCTCACAATTCCAACGTAAACACCCTGATGCACGCTTTCGGTTATTTCTCCGACGGTCTCAACGCTAAAGAAAAAGCCTTCTTTTTAGACACGCTTGGAAAATACGCGGAAGAAAAATGCCCGTTAAGCGTGCCTGTAAGCCTCGTTAAATCGATGATCGCCAGATTCGGCGAAGATTATTTGAGCTCTCAGACCTATTTCGAACCATATCCCGAAGAGCTTTATCAGATGAGCGATTCCGGCAAATCGCGCCTTAAATGAAAAAAAATGCGCCTTTTCCAGAGCCGCTTTCGGAAAAAACAAGATTTTTATATGGAATTATGGTGATATATATTGAAATTCGAATATTTAACGCACGAAGAGCTTTCGACGCTCGATTTTGACAGGTGTATACTGATATTGCCCGTAGGGCCTTACGAACAGCACGGCCCGCACCTTCCCATAACCACCGATATAGTGATCGCACGCTACCTGGCCGAAAGTCTTTGCGAAACCATGAAGATCGAAAAATACGACCGTTGCGGCGTTGAGGCGCCGGCGTTCACATACGCGCCGGCCTCGGTTTCCGACGGCATAGGCAAAACTCCCCAGCTCCAGCCGGAATCGTTTGCCGCTTATCTTGCCGAAACGCTCTCGCAGTACGCCGAAACCGGTTTTAAAAATATGATGATCGTGGTCCATCATTTCGAGCTGAAATTTATAAAAAGCCTTATCGCCGCTATTTCCGCATGCGAAGCGAAGCATCCCGGCATAAAAATTTACGAGCCGCTTTCCGCTTATTACTATTCGGGCGAATACAATTCGGCTATCGAAAAATTCATAAAATCCAAAAAAAATTCGGACGAAAAGCAGGACGAGGTTTATAAAAGTTACCTGGATATCGATTTCAAAAAGGAAATACACGCCGATATCAAAGAAACTTCGCTTATGATGTATCTGCTGCCCCGCGCCGTGAAGATGGAAAATATAGTAAATCTGCCTCCGTTTCAGGTGAACCCTGCGGCGGAATTTTTAAAGCTGAACTTCACTTTTAAAAGCATGGGCGCGCTGGCCGGGTATCTTGGAACTCCTTCGCGCGCGTCTATGTTTTTGGGCGAGCTCATCTTCAAGCAGCTCAGGACCTGTCTTTTAAAATCCGTATCGGGCGTCTTCGCCGGCGCGCCTCCGGAATTTACCGTGCCGCTTTATATAAAGGCCATACTTACGGTCATATAATTTTAAGCGCCGCTTTATTTGCAATGTGTTCGGCGCCGGAAAAAATAAAAAAGGCTTTTTGAAATTCGTTTCAAAAAGCCTTTTTATCTTATCGTTATTTTACTTTGCCCGACGAGCGCTTAATTGTTTTTGTCTATCATTTTTATCATGAATTCGTCCCATTCGCTTTCCTGGCTTAATTTAAGGTTCGGATAATCGCCGGATTTGAATTTATTTAAAAAGCCCATTACGTTGGTTTCGTTGAGGCCCCAATCCGGTTTGGCGGCCGCGATCGTCAGCCACGTGGGTTTGGTGAATATGCCTATGGACAGGCCGTTGCCGGTTTCCTCTATGAAGTTGTGGGCTTCGCCCATAACGAAGCTTGAATCGTTGAAGGCGCTGTAATGGAATTCTTTGTGGTCGAGCTTTTTAACGGGAGCGCCGTAAGCTTTTAACAGCTCGTCGCAGGCTTTAACCATTTCTTTATTGTCTTTAGCTTCCGCTTTAACTTTTTTTGCGAAATCGATGAGGTCGAAGACAGATACGTCGGATAAATTTTTAACGGCTTTTAAAGCTTTTTCTACGGCTTCAGGATTCGCATCGGAATACTCGTTTATTTTAGAGGAGAATTTTACGAAAGCTTCTTCGAAGGCTTTGAATTTCGTCATGTCGAAAGCGGTCGAAGTGAGTACCATTTTATCCACGAGACCCTGGCGTTTTACCCAGCCGCGCATGTAATCGACGTAGGATTTGAGGTATTCGAACGCGAGTTCGTTGCCTTTCAAATCGGGCTTGCTGGTGAGAGTTCTGAGAAAATTGTCGTAGGCGTACCAGTTTATCTGGACGTTTTCGCAGGCGTAAACGCCGTGAACGTAATCGGCTATTTCTTTTACGACTTCCATTTTTGCGAGCAGGCAGCAATCGAAAACCATAAGGTCTATGAGGTCGTTTCCGTTCTGGTTTTTAATGAAATCGCGGACTTCGGAAAGCGCCTGACCGATATGGATGGTGCTCATATGGTTTTTCGACTGGTCGTCGAAAGAAATTCCGCCGATGCCGAATTCGGAGCCGTGGTTGGATATCAGCACTACGTAATGCTTTGCGGGAAAGCGGGTGATGGTGGATTTGCAGAATTCCACGAAATTTTTATATGCGCCCATATCGACTTCGCCCATTTTTTCGAGCAGTATGGAATTGAGCTCGAAGAGGCGGCTGTCTTTCTGGACGAAATAGCGGCGGCAGGTTGACCAGTTGCCGTCGAGCATCGTGTTCGACTGCGCTTCTTCGGGGCTTCCGAACTGCTCTACGCCTATTCTGTCTATCTGTACGACGACATTCATGTTTTCGGTCGAGCCGACGCGCTCCATAACGTTGATACCCAGAAGCGAAGCCATCTCGAGGTTGTTGTCGCCGTTTATAAAGCACATTACGGTCCATTCTTTTTCGGGCATTACGAAATCTTTTGCGTATAAAGCGGTTTTAAGCTTGCGGACTGTTTTGGCGCCTACGCCTTTGATCGAGTCGAGCTCGTGAACGGACGTTATGACTCCGCCGCGTTCGTTTCTGAAATTGATTATTTTGGAGGCCATTTCTTTTGAAACGCCGGGGATATTTAAAAGGTCGGCTTCTGAAGCTTTATTTATGTCTATTTTGCCTATTCTTTCGACTTCCGAGGGAAGATCGGCGATTTCTTCGAGTATGGCCGCCGATACAATTTTCCATATTTTTTTATGGCTGTATTTTTTTATTTTTTCTACGTTTCTGGAATCTAAAGTAGTTAAATCGACTTTTTTGAACGCGGTTCCGAAAGCGTCGAAATTTTTAACGATGTCTTTGAAATAATTCGTAGCCATGGCCTGTTTTGAATTCATCTGGAACTTTATGGCGTTATTGATCTGGGCCGCCAGGCTTGCGAAAGCCGCGCCGGAAACGCCGGTCTGCCTTTTAAAGTAATTGTTGAGCTCGTCGAGGGTTTTAGAGTCGTTTTTGAGCGCCGAAATTACGGTGAGCGTGGATATTTTTTCGCTCAAATCTTCGAGCTTCTGGGTGTATATTTCGTTGATGCGGCTGAAAAGGCCTTTGACCAGAAGAGGCATTTTTTCTCCGAGATATTGGTTGGTATCTACGTTTTTAAATGTGGAAATGCTTCTTAAGTAATCCCTGACTACCGCAACTTCTTTCGGGCCGAAATCGCCTTCGGGAGTCGCAGCGAGCTTCTGGGCCATTTCGACCTGTATCTGTTTGTCTTTTAAAACCAGAGAAGTCATTCTGTGCTTGAAAAATGTGACCTTGTATTCATTTAAAAGCGCCTTTAAAACCTGGTCCGCCGAAGGCGCCGGCGCGTCGGCTGCCAGCGAAATGCCGGCGAATAAAGCCAGAGCGGAAAATAAAGTGAAAATTAAAACCATTTTTTTGAGTTTTCTCATAAAACGACCTCCATAATAATATATTTTATAGTATTTTTCAGTGATAATATTAAAAAACGAAGGGATTTTTAAACTGGTAACTCAATTTTACTAAAAAAAATAACGCTTGTCAATTTATTGAAATAATTATTATAAATTTATTATGCATATCGGTTTCGAATAAAAAAAGCGGTCTTCCTGAATTGTATTCACGAAGGCCGCTTTTTTGAAAATTATTTTTTATGCTTAACCGGTTTAATTACATGACGAGAGCCATAACAGCTTTTTGAGCGTGGAGGCGGTTTTCGGCTTCGTCGTATATTACCGAGTGAGGTCCGTCTATAACTTCGGCAGACACTTCTTCGCCGCGGTGGGCCGGCAGGCAGTGAAGGAATATATAATCTTCCTTGGCGCCTTTCATGTTTTTAGCGTTTACCTGGAAGCCTTCGAAAGCTTTGAGGCGAAGCTGCTGCTCTTTTTCCTGGCCCATCGAAGCCCATACGTCGGTATAGACCACGTCGGCGCCTTTGGCCGCTTTTTCTACGCTGTTTGTGACTTCGACGCTCGAACCGAATCTGGCGGCGCATTCCTGGGCTTTTTTAACCACGTCTTTAGCGGGTTCATAGCCTTTGGGCGAGGCTACCGATATGTGCATGCCGGTGAGGGCGCAGCCGAAAAGCAGGGAGTTGCAGACGTTGTTGCCGTCGCCTACGTATGTGAGTTTAAGGCCTTCGAGTTTGCGTTTCTTTTCCATGATGGTCTGAAAATCCGCGAGTATCTGGCAGGGGTGTTCGTAGTCGCAAAGGCCGTTTATAACGGGAACGCGGCTGTATTTGGCGAGGTCGACTACCGTCTGATGCTTGTAAACGCGGGCCATTATGCCGTCGAGATAACGGCTGAGAACCGACGCCGTATCGCTTACGGGTTCGCCGCGGCCTATCTGAAGGTCGTTCGAGCTCAAAAAGAGGCCGTAGCCGCCGAGCTGGTATATGCCGGTTTCGAAAGACACGCGGGTGCGCGTGGAGGATTTTTCGAAGATCATGCCGAGGGTTTTGCCTTTTAAAAGGTGGTGCTGCTCGCCGGTGTACTGTTTCATTTTAAGGTTGGCGGCGGTGTCGAGGATCTGGTATATTTCTTCCGTCGAAAGGTCTAACATCGATAAGAGGTCTCTGCCTTTGAGATTAACTGCCATTTTTCATTACTCCTTTTATTTTACGGCGCGACGCCTTTAAAAAGCGCCGCGCCGTTTTTTTATTGAATTAGCGTTTATGAAATCCTGGTGCTATCTTTTTTTGCTCTTTGCGTCTTTTGCCTTGGGAGCGCATTTGCCGCTTTTCGAGCAGCCGAGAAGGGGATGATTGTGTAAAACGGTTTCCAGATTGGGCGTTCCGATTTCCTGAAGTTCGTATCCGACCTGGACGGCGGGTTTGTTTATTTTAACGATCTTTCTGAGATCGATAGGCGTAGCGATGATAACGACATCGCATTTCGTTTTGTTAATCGTGGTTTCGAGGTCTTTTATCTGTTTTGCGGAATAGCCCATCGCGGGAAGGAGCGAACCGATTTCGGGATACTTTTTGAACGTTTCGGTGATCGTTCCGACCGTATAAGGACGAGGGTCAACCTGTTCGCGTGCGCCGTATTTTATAGCGGCGACTACGCCTGCGCCTATCTGCATTTCGCCGTGGGTGAGCGTCGGGCCGTCTTCGATAACGAGGGCGGATTTGTTGCGGATGAGTTCGGCGTTATCTACGGTAAGCGGTGAAGCCGCGTCGATTATGATAGCGTTGGGGTTTACCGCGCGGACGTTTTCGCGGACTTCTTCGACTTCTTCGGGTGAAGCGGAGTCGATTTTATTTATGACGATGACATCGGCGCGTCTTACGTTCGTTTCGCCGGGATGATACATTACTTCGTGGCCTGCGCGGAGAGGATCTACCACTACTATTTCGCAGTCCGAGTGATAGAATGGGAAGTCGTTGTTTCCGCCGTCCCACAATATGACGTCGGCTTCTTTTTCGGCCTGGCGGATTATGGTTTCGTAATCCACGCCGCAATATACTACGATGCCGCGGTTGATGTGCGGTTCGAATTCTTCGCGTTCTTCGATCGTGCATTTGTACTTATCGAGGTCGCTGTATTTTTCGAATCTCATGCATTCCTGTTTTACTAAATCGCCGTACGGCATTGGATGACGGATGGCTACGACTTTTTTGCCCATTTCCTGAAGTATATTGGCCACTCTTCTGGTCGTTTGCGATTTTCCGCATCCCGTGCGGGCTGCGCATATCGAAATTACCGGAACGTTGGCTTTTATCATTGTGCTGTTGGCGCCCATCAGCATGAAATCTGCGCCGGCGGCGTTAACGAGCGACGCTTTGTGCATTACGTTTTCGTGCATAATGTCGGAATAAGCGAATACTACCAGATCGATTTTTTCTTTTTTGATTAAATCGTTCAAATCGCCTTCGTCGTATATGGGGATTCCTTTAGGATACTGTTTTTTGCCTGCGAGTTCAGCGGGATATTTGCGGCCGTCGATATCCGGTATCTGGGTGGCGGTGAACGCTACCACTTCGTAGCTTTCGTTGTTTCTGAAAAACGTGTTGAAATTATGAAAATCTCTGCCTGCCGCGCCCATGATAATTACTCTTTTTTTTGCCATCTGGAAATCAATCCTTTCGTTAATTAGAATATCACTTGTTGTGAATATTGTTAGTTTTATAAGCCTTATTGAGGTTCAAGGCGCGTAAAATAACGCGCCTTGAAAGAATACTGATGTTATTTAGCTATCTGTTTCATGGTGTTTTCGATTATAGCCATGCCTTCTTCGATTTCTTTATCGCTCGAAGTCACTGGCGGAAGAATTCTTACTATATTGCCGTCGGCGCCGCAGCCTATCATTATGAGGCCGTTTTCGAGGCATTTTGCGAGGAATTCGTCGCATTTAGCTTTGTCGGGGGTTTTGTTTTTGTCGGCGAATTCTATTGCGAGCATATAGCCCAGGCCGCGGATGTCGCCGATG
>JAKPTH010000128.1 GCA_029571125.1 bacterium | reverse complement strand
CTGGAAGCGGCGCTGCGTCGTTTTACCGACGATTATAAAGTGCAAAGTCCGGAAAATAACAAAATAAACCCTTACGTCAATCTGCTTATTTATTCAAAAGCTTACCCATTGAAATGATCCGGAGCGTTCTTCCGCCGCTTGGATCAATAGAACTTTCCTCCGGCCGGTGCGCCGATTTCCTTCAGGGCTTCTTCTTCGGTCTCGAACATGACGAAAATACTGTCAAAATTCATCAACTTAAAAACCTCTTTAACCGACTCGTTACAATTGGTTATGGCGAGCCGGCCGCGCTTTATTTTAAGCATTTTACCGACGACCATAAGGCTTCTGAAAGCGGCGCTGGTAAGATAATCGGCCTGCGCCAGATTGAAAATAAATAATTTTTCTTCAGCCGCTATCAGATCGAGAATGCGTTTTTCAAACACCTGAGACGATTCGCCGTTGACGACTCCCTTTAAATATGCAACGACCGCCCCGCTATAATCGTTATGCTTAAGTATTTCCATTTCCATATTTTCACCCGTATAATTATTCAAATTCAAAAGCTCGAGGCGCACGGCGAATATCGAATACGCCCCGCAATTTCTCAAACGCTGATATTATATATTTTAAATCGTTTTAATTCAACATAAATTATTAAAATTATTACAAACCCATTTTAAGATTATCGTTTTTTAAATTATTATTTTTTAATGTGGACAAAAAGCGATATTTAAGGTTATAATATTTAAGCGATAATCAAGCCCTAAATAAATAAAAAACGGGGGATGGAAATGAGTGAAAATTTTAAAAGGATTCTCGTCATAAACTGCGGCAGCTCGTCTTTAAAATATGAAGTTTATATGATGCCGGAGCGTGTCAGCATGGGCAAGGGGCTGGTGGAACGCATAGGCGAAAAAACCGGCAAAATAACTCAAAACGGCGGCAGCCATAAATACGAACTGGAAACCCCCATAGCCGATCACAACGAAGCCATGCGCCTTATGGTTTCAGCGATGACTTCCAAAGAAAACGGATTTTTAAACAGCGTCGACGAAATCGACGGAATCGGCCACCGCGTGGTCCACGGCGGCGAAGAATACAGCGAATCGGTAATAATAAACGAAAAAGTTATCAAGGCTATCGAAAATAATGTCCAGCTTGCCCCGCTGCATAATCCGCCCAACCTTATAGGCATACGGGCGGCATACGAAGTTTTAAAGGGGAAAAAGCAGGTCGCCGTTTTCGACACGGCCTTCCATCAGACGCTTCCGCCGAGCGCTTATCTGTACGGCATCCCGCGCGAATTTTACCAGAAGCATAAAATCAGAAGATACGGGTTTCACGGCACCAGCCACCGTTTCGTAGCTAACGAAGCCATGCGCCTGCTGCAGCGCTCCAGCGACAACACCAACGTAATTTCATGCCACCTCGGCAACGGCGCATCTATAACGGCTATTTTTCATGGAAAATCCATCGATACTTCCATGGGATTCACTCCTCTTGAAGGCCTCGTAATGGGAACT
>JAKPTH010000123.1 GCA_029571125.1 bacterium | reverse complement strand
TCTGAATGCGCCCCAGGCCCACAATTTAGGCGGTATGAAGTAGGCTATGCCGGTTCCGCAATGTTTTGCGGCTTCCGCGAGCTTGAGGTTGAATCCCGCGTAATCTATCAGAACGAGCGTATCGATATTTTCGCCGCGGATCATGTCCGCGCACTTTTTAATATTTTTATAATTTGCGTAAAGCGAAGATATAATTTCGGTGATACCCATCACCGAGTGCTTTCTGACGTCCGAAACCAGTTCGACGCCCTCCGCGGCCATTCTGCTGAGGCCCATACCGTAAAGGCTTACGTCTTTGCAATTATTTTTAAAAGCCGCCGCGAGCCTTGCGCCGTATATATCTCCGGAACTTTCGCCCGCCGAAATAAATATTTTTTTTATATTAACCACCCGTTCTGCTGTAAGTCTTTTGCGCGTCCGGACCGGTATTGTGTCCGGGTTAAAGCGCGACTATTTTTACGCCCGACAAGCGGGCGTGGCTGATGACTTTTTCCTTGTCGAGGAATATGGTTTTACCGGCGTCGACGACCAGGGTTTTGGCGCCGGCTTTTATCATTACGTTTATCGTGTTGAGGCCTATGACCGGCATATCGAAACGTTTGTCCTGGTTAGGTTTGGAAACTTTCGCTACCACCACTCCGCCGTTTCCGAGGGCGCCTCCGCGGTAAATAGCTTCGTCGGTGCCTTCGATCGCTTCTACGGCGAGCACCGCGCGATTTTTGACTACCACCGTCTGGCCGATGTCGAGCCCTGCGATCTGTTTGGCTATATTGAAGCCGTAGCGGGCGTCACGCCATTCGTTTTCGTCGAGCTCGTCGCTGGTTACCACGCCGCCGCCGATCAGAAGGTTGTTAAGATAAAGCGTGCTGTCGCGTACCGTTATGCCTTCCGAGCTGAGCTCGCTTACCAGCGCCAGCAGTATGGAATCGTCGTTATTGTTTTCGATTTTTTTGAGTGTTTTCAGGAGACGCTCGTCGAATGCGGCGTTTGAAAAAAGATATGTCTTGGGGATTTTGCCGGCCATTATAACTTCCGTTACCGCTTCTTTTTTAAGTATGTCTATCAGTTTCTGGAATTCGCCGATTTCGATCCAGAAAACCTGCGAAGCGAGCCCTTCGATCTCTTTAGAAGCTATGCCCTTCAGCGCGATCGCTACTAGAAAAAGTCCCTGCGCCCTGGCTTCTTCGGCGAAAATCAGCGGAAACCGACCGGCTCCGGCTATTAATCCGAAACGTTGTTGCACAAATTGCCTCCTGGTTAAACGTATTTATTGCATCGAACCGCTCTTGAAACGCAGGCCGTCAAACGCCATCGGGCCTTCATTTTTGCATTTTTTATGCTATTATTCTATATCTTAAGCGCTTCAATGTCAAATGTTTTTTATATTTTTTTAGCCTTGCCCTCTGTTATTTTAAGCAAAAAGTCCTCGTAGGACATGTTAAGTTCGACGTCTTCGCCGTCGATCTGGATGCTAACCTGATTGGCTTTTTCGTCGACGAATTTAAGAACGCCGTTCTGATCGTCTATCGATATCTTTGAATTTACCGCCGGAACGCTTATTTTGCAGCACGGCTCCGCGTCGCCTTCGTAACGCAGACAGCATAGCGGTCTGCTGCAAAGCCCGAGCGCTTTATTGGTCATGCCCTGTATGTTGGCGAAGGGAGTTTTGGGAGCGTCGATATTTATAACCGGTTTTGCTCTGCAGCACCAGTAATTGCAGCACACTCTGCGTCCGCATACGCCGAGCCCGCCGAATAATTCCGTTTCGTCGCGAGGCCCTATCTGCCTCAGTTCTATTCTTGTGCGGAATACAGCCGCAAGTTCGCGGACGAGCTTTCTGAAGTCGACCTTGGATTCGGCCTTGAAATAAAATGTGATTCTGCTGCCGTCGAAAGTGTATTTTACCGCCAGAAGCTTCATGGGCAGTTCGAGTTTTTTTATCTTGGTGAGGCATATGCCGAAAGCTTCTTTTTCGCGGTGCGCGTTTCTTTCCTGTTGCGCGAGGTCGCTGTCGTTGACGCGCCGCAAAATTTTCAGCTGCGGATCGCTTATTTTAGCGTCGGGCAAAAGTTCGCACATGGCGACTTCGGCAAGGTCTTTTCCCTTGGATATCTTAACGATAACCTTTTCGCGTGGCTTGAGGTTGAGCCCTTCATCGTAAAGATAATAAAACTCGCCCATCATTTTAAAGCGTATGGCGACCATTTTTCCGCCGCCCGAGGCCGGAAGCTGTTCCGCGCCGTGCTGCGTCTCCTGCCTTTGCGAGTCCTGGATTTCGGACGCCGCCTGCGTTTCGCCGCAGGAATTCATCGCGCCGGTTTCGGTTTCGTTAGATGTTGTTTCGACCGCCGCGCCGGCAGCGTTTTCATTTAAATTCATTTCTGCGCCGGCCGCGCCGGAATTGTTATTATTGCTTATGACATCCGACATTTAAAGTCACATTCCTTGTTTTATTTTTCTATAATCGACATTAAGTAGCGTTCCAGGTAAAGTTCTACGTTTATATTCGCCGCGACGTCGCGATAATGGCCTGCCGCAATCGTTTTTATGGCGCCGTCAAGCGACGCGTGAGAATGAAGCGCGGCTATTTTTTCGCGAATTAATCCCAGCGCCCCGGTTTTTGAGGCGACGGGCCCGTCCGGCTTCGAGACCGCTTTCTGAACGTAGATTTTTTCGAGCGCGCCGAGCGTCAGAGACACTATTTTTAAAAATTCGTCCCTCTTGTTGCGGGCCGTTTCGCGTTTAGATTTTTCGGTCAGTTCCTTAATCTGCGCCGCCGTCATGGTATTTTTAAATCCGGAAATATAGTCGGCGGCGAAGGCTTCTATACTTTGAAAAAAAAGATCTATGCGGTGCGACAGCTCGTGGCACGTCGCCTGATAATCTCTCCTGGAAGCATTTTTTGCCAGATACAGGAGCGAATAGACTATCATCAGCCTTAAATATTGTTTTGAAAGGCATATATGCTCAATTTTATCAAATAGTTCTTCTAATTGCAAGACATTTTCAGAACAAAAATCGCCGAACGCGGTCTTAAGGGCTTCGCCGCCGTAAGCTCTTTCAATTAGCGCCGCCGCGTCGAACGCGCTCAGGCCGGTATTTATTTTCGAGGCGAAACTCATCAGGGCTTCGGCGTCCCGCGCGATATTTTTATCGCTTAAAGCCGCCGCTATGGAACCTATGGAGCCTGCCGCCCCGACGATTATGTCCAGGCCGGCTTCGCTTATTTCGGGGTTTATTTTTCGCGCGTATTTTTTTGCGTCGTTTAAATCAGGTTCGTCGAAGCGCACCAGCTGGCATCTTGAACGTATGGTCGGAAGCATGGAGTCTATGGAAGACGTTATAAGTATAAAAATAACGTTGGGCGTGGGTTCTTCGAGCGTTTTAAGAAAGCAGTTGGCCGATTCCGAATTGAAAAAACGCGCGTCGTTTATTATATAAACGCTTTT
>JAKPTH010000116.1 GCA_029571125.1 bacterium | reverse complement strand
TCTGAATTCATAGTTTTTCACGATATAATAAAAAATATAATAACACTTTTAATTTGACTTGTCAATGTAAAATAAAAATGTTATTATGATGAAAGCAATTATTTCTAAAAAGGTTATATTCATGGAGGATATATGGCCGATTACGGAGAACATGTCAACAAAGATAAAATGCTTGAAGCTATAGCTCTGGCTACCAGCGAGCTTCTTGAAAATCGCGACTTCAAATCGGCCATATCCAGGGCGCTTCCGATTCTCGGAAGCGCGGCCGATGTCGATCGCGTCTATTTATTCGAAAACACCTACGATTATGAAGGCAAAGGGTACACCAGCCAGTCTTTCGAATGGAACTCCGGCGCCGAAAAAGCTCAGATAGACAATCCCGAACTTCAGGGCCTTTCTTTTGATTATATAAAAGAATTTATTGAGCCGTTAAAAAATAACGAACCTTTTACCGCCGCAGTAAGCGAATTAAAAGACGGCCAGCTGAAGGATATTCTTGCCGCGCAGCGAATACGGTCGGTTTTTATATTGCCGATTATGGTCAATGAAATTTTCTGGGGATTCGTAGGGTTTGACGACTGCAAAACCGAAAGAAAATGGCGAAATTCCGAAGTGTCTATTCTAAAAGCTTTTTCTGTTTCCATAGCCCGCGCGATCGAAAGAGGGATCGTCGAAACCGAAATGGCCCGCGCCAGGGAAAAGGCTGAAAGCGCTAACGTCGCCAAGGGAAGGTTTCTCGCCAATATGTCGCACGAAATAAGAACGCCCATGAACGCCGTTCTCGGTTTTCTGGACCTGCTCGACGAATCGGAGCTTTCTCCCGTTCAGCGCGAATTCGTAAGACAGGCCCATACGTCTTCGGAGCTTCTTTTATATCTTATCAACGATATTCTCGATTTTTCAAAAATAGAAGCGGGAAAGCTTTCCATGGAAATAATAAATTTCGACCTTCCCGGGCTTGTAAAAGACGCGGTCGCGATGCTCGAGCCGAAAGCCGCCGCCAAAAACGTTTCCTTGCGGCTCGAGATAGATCCCGGCGTCGCGCATGAAGTGGCGGGCGACCCGGCCCGGCTCAAGCAGATACTGAATAATATAATTTCCAACGCGGTTAAATTCACTCACCGCGGCGCTATATGCGTGAAAGTTTTTAACGCGGAAGAGACGTACGATTCGGTCCTGGTTTGTTTTGAAGTCCGCGACACCGGCATAGGCATCTCGCCCGGCGGAATCGATAATCTTTTCAAGCCTTTTTCTCAGGCCGACGACTCGACCACCAGAAAATACGGCGGCACCGGCCTGGGGCTCGCCATTTCAAAAGAGCTGGCCCGGATGATGAACGGCGATATAAAAGTCGAAAGCGCCGAAGGAATCGGTTCTACCTTTATTTTAACGGCCAGATTCCAGGTGATAAGGCGCGGTCACGAATTTGACCCGCGCCGCGAGTCGCTGAAAAAATCAAAAATACTGATAGCCGGTTCCGATCCTGCCTGTTCCGCGGCCGCCGCGGCCGTACTCAAAAACGAAGGCTGCGAAATCCATACGGCGGACACTATCGCCCGCGCGCTTGTAACTCTGGTCGGAGAAACCGGCATAAGCAGGCCGTTCAATCTCATAATAGCCGACGAACTTATTAACGGCGCCGCCGTTTGTGAGCTGGCTTCGGCTGTAAACTCGATAGCCCGTCTGCGCGGCGTTAAAATTCTTGCGATACGCTCCGCCGAATATAACGCCGGCGCTTTTAAAGGCTGCGAGATATGTTACTGCGGGCGCATTGTAAAACCCGTAGATCCTGCCGCGCTTGTAAACGGCGTTATCGAGGCGGTATGCGCCCCGGAAAATCTCTTGAAGCCGGCAATCGTCCCGGCGGCTGACGGTCCCGGCCCTGTTTCGAGTCCATCCGGTCTCGAAGCCGTAAAAAACGCCCCCGCCAGAAAACTTGACATTCTTCTTGCCGAAGATAACGAAATGAACAGAAAGCTCATAGGCTCTATGCTTCAAAGCCGCGGCTATCGCTTTGAGTTCGCTTCCGACGGAAAAGAGGCGTTTGAAAAATGCGCGGCTAAAAAATACGACATAGTCTTTATGGACTGCCAGATGCCGGTTATGGACGGATACGAAAGCGCCCGCATGATCCGTTTGAGCGTGGCGAAGGATAAAAAACCATACATAGTGGCCATGACCGCCAACGCCATGCGCGGCGACCGCGAAAAGTGCCTTGCCGCCGGAATGGACGAATATATAAGCAAGCCTATCGATTTTAAATTGTTTTTCGAGCTGCTTCAAAGGCGCGCCTGCGAAAAGTATGGCGCCGGAAAAGGGCCGCTTGAGATAGACCTCGATGAAATTTATAAAACTTTCAGGGATGAAACCGGCCTGGACGAAGCCGACGCCCGCGATCTATTTTTCGAATACGTGAATTCGCTTTCGCTCAATCTGAAAATTATCGAAGATGCGTTGAACCGCGCCGATTTTAAAACGGTTAAATCGCTGGCGCACCAGCTTAAAGGGTCGGCGGGAAGCATGAAGTTCGACCGGCTGGCCGCCATGCTTGTTGATTTTGAAGAAAAGGCTATATCCGGTGATATTTTCGAGTGCAGAAATATATACCGGACGATCAAAAATATGTTCGAGTGATAGTTTGTTTTCCTGAACAAACTTTTATAAATACTGTTTGTCAAAAATTTAACACTTGCTTTTTGTTTTATTTTGTGCTTCGGCTTCGCCTCGCAACCCGCAAAACCGCCCGGAATTTTTTGAAAATAACCATGGAGCGGGCGATTCCTTGGATTTTCATCCGCGCCTTTTTAAAAAAATCAAAAAATGCAACCGCCGACCTTTTTGTATAATTTTATACACGCTATCTATTATATATATACATAAAATTTAAAAACAAACGGTGACCGGTCTTAATTTTGCTTACTCCCGCCTGATTTCTGCTCATACACTCAATAATTTCAATGCTTTTGGCTCAATTCTTGCTCAATTTCTGACGGGATATTGCGTCCGTTTATGGCGCGATATTTTTCGAACGTTAAAAATCGGCCCTGTAAGGGGCATTTGCATATGTTAATAATTTTTTTATAGATTGATTGAGTGCGGGAGGAAGTTTTATGAAGAGACAATCCAGCCGGAAAGCCTTTAAGCTTGTAAGCCTGATAATTTTAAGTTTGACCTTTATCTTTTTTGTGTTTTCAGGGAGCGCTAATGCTCAAACGGTCAGCAACTGGACTGTTAATTTTTATTCTGATAAGACAATGACAAACCTCATAAAAACGGTTACAATGAGAGACCTTTGCTTTAACTGGGCAGATGGAGAAGGTATTGAAGATCCGGTCACTCATACTTTGATCACCGATAATTTTTCAATGAGAGCAACTGCTACGCTCACTGTTCCGGTCAAAAACGATTATTATTTTTACTTGCATACTGATGATGGCGCAAGATTTT
>JAKPTH010000096.1 GCA_029571125.1 bacterium | reverse complement strand
TGTAAACGGATTTATTTTCGAAATACTTTTCGTTTTCCGCGCTGCGATCCATTTCTGAAAAAGCCTGCTTTTCAGATGAATTTTCGGCTTTTATTTCGTTCAAGGTAAAAGGGTCTATGTTTTTAGGAACGCTTTTGACCTTGGTAAAATCAAACTCGCTTAAATCCATGTCTAATTCCGATTTCGTACCGTCGCCTTTTTTGGCGGACAAAGATTCGATTACGGTAACGACAATGAATACGATTACCAGGAATATAAATTTTTCCATCGAGTACCGCCTTTAGCTGGATTCTTTATCCACGCAGATTTACACTTTGTCGGCTATGGACTGACGCATTTCGGTATCGGACTGTATATTTTTCATTTTATAATAATCCATGAGCCCGAGGTTGCCTTCTCTGAAAGCTTCCGCTATGGCTTTGGGCACTTCCGCTTCGGACTCGACGACCTTGGCCCTCATTTCCTGCTCGCGGGCGACCATTTCCTGCTCCAGCGCCACGGCGAAGGCCCTGCGCTCTTCGGCTTTGGCCTGAGCCACTTTCTTATCGGCTTCAGCCTGATTGATCTGCAGAACCGATCCTACGTTCTTTCCTACTTCGACGTCGGCTATATCGATGGAAAGTATCTGAAAGGCGGTATTTTTATCGAGCCCCTGCTGCAAAACGTGCTTGGATATTTTATCCGGCGACTCGAGTATATCCTGATAAGATTTAGCCGCGCCGATAGCGGCGACCACGCCCTGGCCTACGCGCGCGATAATCGTGGGTTCGCCGGCGCCGCCGACGAGCGTATCTATATTCGCCCTGACCGTTATTTTGGCTATCACGAGCAGCTCGATGCCGTCCTGGGCCACGGCGGAGTTTTTAGGCGTTTGAATGACCTTCGGATTTACGGACATCTGAACCGCTTCCAGTACGTTGCGGCCGGCAAGATCGATGGCTGCGGCCTTGTTGAAATCGAGCTTTATATTGGCTTTCTGGGCCGCGATAAGCGCCGATACGACGCGTTCGACGTTTCCGCCCGAAAGATAGTGCGCTTCCAGCTGGGATATTTCAAGGTAATCGAGCCCGCCTTTAACGCCCTGGATAAGGGGATTGACGATTTCAGAAGGCACTATGCGCCTGAACCTCATTGCGACGAGCGTCCACAGGCCCACGTTCACGCCCGACATCCATGCGGCTATCCACAACCGTATCGGAACCATATACATAATAAAACCGACGAAGGCGATTATGCCTATAACCACCAGAACAAGCATGGTTTCGGCCACGTCGGAATTACGCCCGGCCGAGCCGTACTGCGATAGCATGAGAATAAAATCATTAACCATAGATAAACCTCCACTTTATATTTTGTTAGTTGAGTGATCGGATTTGATCCGCTCGACGAGATCTTCGCCTGCCAGATCGTACGCGCAAACCTTTCTGAAATCGGTTTCTATTCCTTCGTTTTTTGCGGCCAGCATCGCTTTTATAACCGCCGCGGCGTCGCCTCCGCAAAGATAATGCGCCTCGATAGCCGCCAGATCGACGCCCAGGCCGCCTCTGGACGCAAAAACATACGGCAGGACGACCTTTTCCGGTTCCCTGCATCTCATTCTCATTTTTATATAGTCTCCGAAAGCGATCCTGGCGCCTGCCCTGTTAGCTTTATACCACAGGCCTATTTTAATGCCGTAAAACAGGATGGCGTAAATTACCGCAAGCTCGATAATAGTTATTACGACCATTACGGTATATATCCTTGAAACCTCTTCCGGTCTGGCGGCTCCTAAAATCACAGGAGCAAAAAAGAAAGTCCTATCAATAAAATAGCTCATAACATTCTTCCGTCCATATCTTAAATTAAGCCCTGGTCACGACCAGCACGTTGCCTTCATTTGAAATAACCCTTATTTCGGAGCCGCTTGAAATAAACTGGCCGTCGGATACCACCGAATAGCGCTTGCCTTCTATTTCGGCCTTGCCGGAAGGATTGAGATCGGTGACGGCCGCGCCCTTTTTTCCGACAATCCAGTCGGCTGAATCGCTGGTGGCCTTATAGCCTTTATCGGCGGAAATCGTGCTGGTAAGAATAAAGCTTTTGAAGAACTGCGTCTGGGAAAGAGTTTTGACCATCAAAAACGCCAGAAAAAGCGAAGGGATAAGAGCGAGCAATATGGCGTCCGGACGGGGGTTGAGATAAACGCCGTATGCGCCGGCGCAAAAACCGGTTATTCCGATGATTCCGAAACCGGGTATGAAAAATATTTCCAGCGTGATCAGCACGGCGGAGGCGAGTATCAAAACGACCGGCAGAAGCATGGCCGTGTAAAAATAATAGCCGCATGCCGTCAGAGCGAAAATAAGGGCAAGAAGAATGATTCTCAAATAATCTTCCATTGAGCCTCTCCTTTTTGAAGCGGCCGGTTTAGACGGTGGTGACGGTTATTACGTTACCTTCGTCGGAAACGACCTTCACTTCGGAACCTTTTGCTATAAACTGACCGTCGGATACCACCTGGACGCTTTCGCCGTCAATTTTTACTCTGCCGGCGGGATTCAGGTCGGTAGTGGCCACTCCGGTTTTTCCGAGAAACTTGACGTTTTCCATTTTAGCCGCGTTTGAGCCGGATATAGAAGCGGTAAGCGCGACTTTTTTAAACATTCTGGAAGTGGGAAAATAAGTTATGAATAAAGTGATTATAACGGTCGTTAAAATAATCGAAACGGAAACGACTTTTACGGCTTCATGAGGGTCGGGAAACGCCAGATACATGCCGGAAAAAGTCGCCGCCAGCCCCAGAAGGCCGGTAAGGCCGAAACCCGGCACTACGAAAGCTTCCAGAAGCAGAAGCGACACGCCGGTTATGAAAAGTATCATCGGAAGCATCGAACCGGCGCCGGCGATCGAATGCCCCCAGAAAAAAAGCGCAAAGCAGAGCAGCCCGCCGATTCCCGGCGCAATATGCCCGGGCATCCAGAACTCGACGGTCAATCCGAGTATGCCTAAATTTAAAAGGATACCCGAAACCACCGGATCCGAAACGAAACGCGCCACGCCTTCGCCGATGGACTGTTCGTAGGTTATGTATGAAGCGGCCGCTTTTTCGAGCGCGAGAAGCTCTTCTATGGAGCTTACGCTGGCTTCGGACAACTTGTATTTAAGCGCCTGATCGTAGGTGAGATTTAAAAGCTTTCCCTTCGGCTTAATGTCTTTTATCTCGACGTCCTTATCCACCATGGCTTTGGCCAGGTCTTCTGGATGCTTCATGGCGGCGGCCACCGATTCGAACTGCGCCCTGAGCGCGGATACCATTTTTTCGTCGGTAGTCCAATCGCTCATGTTTTTGGGTTCCGCCGAACCGATCGAAGAGCCTTTGCGCATATAAATCTTCGGAGTGGAAAGCGCGATAAGAGCGCCGGCCGACCATGCGTTTTCAGATACGTAAGCCACCACGGGCGTTTTCTGTTCACGCAGGAGTTTGGATATTTCAATGGCGGCGTCCACGCGGCCCCCGAAAGTATCTATGTCTATTATTATCAACGCGGCCCCGGCGCGCGACGCCTCTTCGAGCCCTCTTTTCATAAAGCTCAGCAGGGCGAATTCAACCGTGCCCCTGACGGGAATCACATAATTTACTCCCGCCTGAGCCTTAGCGGGGTAAACAAAAGAAGCCGCGAGAATGACGGCGGCTAAAGCCGCGGCCGTAAACGCCACGAGAAAGGCCGATAACCTGACGCTTTTAAACTGCATATTTTCAACCCGCCTTTTTTATTTTTAATAAAATATTTTGCATTGCTGCAATAGAAGCGGCGCAAAAAAAATCATAACCCTGTATAAAAAATACCTTTACGCCCCCAGCGAACTTACGTATTTTTTCACCAGGTCGGAAACGAGCTTGCCGTCGGCTTTGCCTTTGAGTTTAGGCATAACCGCGCCCATGAGCTTGGACATATCCTTCGGAGATGCGACGCCGGCGGCAGCGGCTTCGTTTT
>JAKPTH010000094.1 GCA_029571125.1 bacterium | reverse complement strand
CCGAGCGCGCAGGGGCAGGCTATCGCGATTACCGATATCGCGGCCAGAACCGAAAATTCGACGCTTTTTGAAAAAAAGAAATACTGCCCCGCGAAAGTCAGGAGCGCCAGAGCGAATATGGCCGGCACGAACCGCGATGCGATAGCGTCGGCCGTTTTTTGTATGCGCGCTTTTTTAAAAAGCGCCTGATTCAGCATGTTTTCTATACGGTTGATATACGATTCGCGGCCCTGGGCCGTAGCCCGAACTTTAAAAATGGCGTCGGAATTTTGAGATCCGGCCCACAGGGTATCGCCCTCGCGGCAGTAAACCGGAGAACTTTCTCCGGTTATGGCCGAGTTCTCGACGAACCCTTCGCCGGCAAGTATAACCGAATCAACGGCCACTTTCTGGTTCGGCTTGATTACGAGCGTGTCGCCGGTTTGTATTTCGGCCACTTTTATGACCGACTCTTTTCCGTCTTTTTCCAGCGTGCATTCTTCGGGCATCCCTTCTATTATTCCGCCGAGATTGCGTTTGGATTTGCGTTTCATTTTTTCTTCGAGCGCCTTTCCGCATAAAATTATGGCTATTATAGAAGCGGATGAATCGAAATAAACTTCGTGGGAGCCTTTTATGTAATACATGAAAACGCTGAGCAGAAATGAAGAAAACGCGCTCGCGGATATGAGCGCGTCCATTGTAAGCGGGAGGCGGTTTTTAACGGTTATGAAAGCTTTTTTATGAAACGGCGCGCCGCAATAAAAAAGCACCGGCATGGTCAGCACGCTCATTATCAGCGGAGAATATTTAAGGTGGCAGAAGAACATGTTTAAAATAAAAACCGGCAGCGCGAAAACTATTGCGGTTAAAATGCGCGTCCGGCCGAAAGCGTTTTCGGGCTCGAGCGACTCGTCGGGCCGAAAGTCTTCGGAAACGGGCCGCGCGCCGAACCCGAGCTCCGATATCATTTCGATTATCCGGCCTTCGCCGGTAAGGCTTTCGTCGAATTCGGCCGAGGCGCGTCCAGTCATGAAATCGACCGTAACGGTTTTAACGCCTTCGGAGCTTTTTAAATAGGATTCTATCGAATTGGAGCAGTTGACGCATGACATTCCGCTTATTTGAAGCTTTATTTTTTTCATGTTTTCGCTCTTTTTATCTATTGATTTCAGCGGGGAAGCCGATCTTCGACAGCTTATCGGAAACGGCGGTATCGCTGGTGAGCGTTTCGTCGAATTCGACGCTTACCGTTCTGGAACTCAAATCGCAAACTATGCCGTTTACGCCGTTTACCTTCGTTAGGGCGTTTTTGATGATGTTAAAGCAGTTGCCGCAGGCCATTTTGGGTATCGTAAAGCTTTTCGTGCTCATATTAACCTCCGAGTCTTTTTAATGGCTATTATAACATTTTTCGGGCGAATAATCAAATATTAAATATAAGTTATATATAATTTTCTTCTTATCGCCGGAGACGGACGGATTTGAAAGCCTTCGGCCGGTTAAGACATGATGATTTTGGTCACGCCGAACAGGAGCGCGAAACCGAATAATATGAACAGCGTAGAGCAGACGAAGGATATTAATTCGAAAAGAGAAGAGCTTATATACTTTTTTCCTTTCTGTACGATTTTTGCCAGTAAGTAAAACCATGCGAGCGAACCGCAAAATACCGAAAACGCGAAGAGGAATATCGAGGATTTAGGATAAAGCGCGAAACATTCACGGTTCTGGCCATAAGAGGTTACCGCGCCGAGAAATACCACCCAGAAACCTATCACCATGGGGTTGGTGGTGTTTACGCTGAAACCGGTGGCCAGCGGAGCGCCTTTGACTTCGGGCCCCCGGATATATTTTAATACGTCGGGCTTGTGCCTGTCTATGAATATGGCTTTGAGGCCGCTTATGCCGAAATAAAACATCAGCATGCCGCAGCCAAGACCGAGAAGAACGTTGATCAGCTTTGAAGCCAGCAGGATTTTCACGACGCCGAAATATACCAGAAGGCAGAGCATGGCGTCGGAAATCGCCGCGC
>JAKPTH010000083.1 GCA_029571125.1 bacterium | reverse complement strand
CGGAGCCTTCTATAAGCGAAACCATTCAGATATTGCATGGGCTGCGCGACCGCTATGAAATGTATCACAGGGTGAAAATATCCGACGACGCGGTTGAAAGCGCCGCCCGTCTTTCAGCGCGCTACATATCAGGCCGGTTTCTGCCTGATAAGGCCATAGATTTAATAGACGAAGCCGGAGCGTACGTGAGGCTTCAAAATCTTGTCACTCCTCCCGATATACATGAAATCGAGGCCGAACTGGCAAACGTCAGGCTCGAAGAGGAACAGGCAATAACGAGGCAGGATTACGAGCGCGCCGCTAAAATGCACTGCCGCGATCTCGAACTTCAGGCCAAGCTGAAATCCATAAAATCTTCGTGGGAAGCCCATAAAGCACAAATAACCGAATCGGCGGTAGTGACGGCCAACGACGTGGCGGCCGTGGTGTCGCGCTGGTCGGGCATTCCCATAGGCACGCTTACGGAGCGCGAAACTACCAGACTCATTAAACTCGAAGAGTATATACAGAAACGCGTTATCGGCCAGGAAGAAGCCATCCATTCAATCGCCCAGGCGATAAGACGCGCTCGCACGGGCCTTTCTGATCCCAACCGCCCTTACGGATCTTTCATATTCCTCGGATTGACCGGCGTCGGAAAAACCGAGCTCGCCAAGGCTCTCGCCGAATTCATTTACGGCAACGAAACCGCCATAATCCGCGTGGATATGTCTGAGTTCCAGGAACGGCACGCCGTTTCGCGGCTCGTGGGTGCGCCTCCGGGCTACGTCGGATACGACGAAGCCGGCCAGCTCACGGAGCGTATCCGGCGCAGACCTTATTCGGTAGTGCTTCTGGATGAAATCGAAAAAGCGCATCCCGACATATTCAACATACTTCTGCAGGTGCTCGAAGACGGCCGCCTTACCGATTCTCACGGCCGCGTGGTAGATTTTAAAAATACCATAATAATCATGACTTCCAATATCGGCGCCAAAGAATTCACCGATATCGCAAAAATAGGCTTCGTAGAAGTAGAGAAAAAAATTGAATATGAAAAACTTAAAAATAAAATAATGGTCGAACTGCCAAAATTGTTCAGGCCTGAATTTCTCAACAGAATAGACGATACGATAGTTTTCCAGCCTCTGCAGGTGGAGCACGTCAGAAAAATATGCGTAAATCTTATTAACGAACTTCAAAAGAGGCTTTCAAATAAAAAAATCAATCTCGACGTCAGTGAAAAGGCTATCGATTACCTTACTAATCTTGGCTATGATATTCACTACGGCGCGCGCCCGTTAAAACGCGTAATACAGAAAAACCTGGATAACGAAATAGCCAATAAAATTCTGGCCGGCGAATTTAAAGAAGACGTCACTATAAAAATCGATTTCGACGATAATAAGCTCGTTTTTGATTTGATTCCAGTTAAATCGGCGGAACTCGTTTTAGAAGAGGCGCAGCCGCAGAACGCCTAAGTCCTGATAACAATTGATTCCGGGGTGCCGTTATTTTACGAACGCTGAAAACTATAGTCAATAAAAAAGAAGGCCTTTTCTGGCTGATTATAATCGTCTCGCTTTTTATCTGTGCGGTTTTATCCGATTATGTGATTCCGCATAAAGTGGACGTTAGCAATCGGGCCAAGATCCTTGCGCCTCCGGATCTTTCTAATCTGGCCGGAACCGACCGGCTTGGCCGCGACGTATTTTCGCGCACGCTTATAGGCATAAAAATATCGCTTTATATAGGATTTGCCGCCAGGGCCGTGGCCCTTGTAATCGGCGTGATTCTCGGTATTATAGCGGCATACTATGGCGGTTTTATAGATAATTTGATTTCCAGGCTAATCGACTCTACGCTTGCATTTCCCTCGCTTCTTCTTGCGATCGCGATTTCGATATCCATAGGCCAGGGCTACACCACCATCGTCATATCTCTTTTTCTGGTCAGCTGGGCGCCTATCGCCCGGCTTATCAGGAGTTCTGCCATTCAGCTTATAAATATGCCATATATAGAAGCCGCTCGTTCTTATGGCGCCAGCGACTGGCGGATTTTATTTCATCATATACTTCCAAACTGTTCTTCCACTATAATAGTCGCTTTTACTTCGGGAATCGCCACAACCATTATGAGCGAATCTTCGCTCACATTTTTGGGCCTGGGGCCCGACGCTTCCGTTCCGACGATCGGTCAGATGATTTATTCGGGCGTACACGATTTTAACGCGCCCTGGGTTATATTGTTTCCGTCTTTCTTCCTTCTTCTGCTGATAGTATCGTTCAATATTTTTGGCGACATATTAAGGGACGCGCTTGATCCGCGTGAAAATTAATTATGTTTATTTTTGAAAACATCATTCCGTTTATAGCGTTTATCATATCGTATTCATTCGGCTCCTATATTTTTATCAGAGAGCCGAATCTTGTAATTAACAGGCTGTTCATACTTATAATACTTTCGCCGTTCATTAAAGATCTGGTAAGCATGCTTTACTGGCAAAATTTTATTCAAAGCGAAAGTCTAGCTTATTTCAGCGATATTTCAATATGGGTGCTGCCTCCGTTATATTTTCATTTTATTGAAAGCTTCAGAGAAAATAAAATTTCATGGCTGCGTTTTTTCGGACTTTATTCCGCTGCCGCTCTTTTTTATGCCGCTTATTATAAATTCGAGTCGCAGGGCGTCCAGCATCTTTATATAGGTCTTTGCTGCGTAAGACTTTTAATAATGTGGGTCCAGACTTCTTCTTCGAATCCGTATATAAGCCGTTATTATCAAAAAATGCAGTATGTGCTAATATATTCCGGTTTTGTAATGAATTACGCCCTTTTATGCTTTATAGGCATGTCCGACAATTCGGGCATTGAAAAACTTAAACTTTTATCGCCACTGATAATAGTTTCGTTCATCGCCAGCGCTCTTTTAAAGGTCAGAATAGCCAATATTTTTTATATTTTAAAAAAATCCACCATCTATTCCATTTTTTTATTTATATTCATTTTTTCTTATATAACTCTTACCGTTTACCTGTTCAATTATTTCCAGATAATCGACAATATTTACGCTATTTATTATATGGCCTTGTTTTTCATTTTATTCGCCATAATATTCAGGCCGGTAGTCGATTACATACGCAATTTCATAGATTCGCATATTTTTAAAATAGCTTTCAATTATAAACTTATCGTCGAGAACTTTTCCCGAAAAATATCCTCGCTGGTTCAGTTTCAGGACATAATACACCTTGTAGCAGCCACTTTCGCCGAGACCTTTAAATCTA
>JAKPTH010000081.1 GCA_029571125.1 bacterium | reverse complement strand
CGCCAACGCCGTTGAAGGCCTCGACTATCTTCAAACGCCCGCCGCGGTTCAGCAGATATTAAACTCCGCCGCCGACGACGATCCGCGGGTACGCGCTAACGTGGCGCGGGCGCTTTTGAGCGTGGACAAAGATTACGTCGAAAATCTTCTTCTTACTATGATGAACTCGGGAGACCAAACGCAGATAGAAGCCGCAAGTTACGTAATAGATAAAATTAAATTTAAGTTCAAGAAAAACCTTTCTAAAGAAGACAATACCGCCGGAACCGCAAAATCCGGAAACGGCATTTATGACGTTCCTGCAGGCTACGCTCGCAGCCCAAACGAAACGGAATCCAAACCCCAGGTCAAACTTTCAGACGCCCATCCGGGCGAACGCATGATCGGCTTTCAAAAATATGCCGTTCTGTTCGCGATTTCGGTTATCGCCGCCTTCGTTTACTATTCTTACATAAAAAAAGACGAAGGGCCGAAACCTCCCGCAAGAAGCGCATCTGAATCTTCAGTAAACTACGGCGCCTATGAAGCCGAGCTCAAGTCGAAAATCGATTCGATAATATCCGAGACCGAACTCGCCATAACGGAAAAAAACTCACAGAACGCTTTTACGGCATTACTGCAGCTCAAAAAAATCGATCCGGACAATAATATAATTAAAATCTTAGAGGCTGAAATAAAAATCTTAGAGCAAAAATACCGCGACGCGCTGTCCGTATTAAAGCAAGTCCCGGCCGGCGCAAAAAAATCCAGATATTATTATATGCTCGCCCTGTGCTATTTCAGGCTTAAAAATTATAACGACGCCGCGGCATTCGGCCAGCTGGCGGTCAAAAACGACCAGGGCGGAGCGTACCGCGACATGGCGAACGCGCTCGGCGAAGAAATAAGGAAAATAAGGGCCGCTCAGCTCAAAGAGGCTTCCGAAATTACGGAAAAAGCCCTGAAAACGTTTTATTCTTCATTAAACGACGAAGGGCCGAAAGTTTTAAAGCAATACTTTATCAATAAAAAATACTACGATCTTTTCGAATATTGCTGGAGGGTAGTGCTTCTCGAAGTCAAGCAATGGAAAATCGACTATCGTATAGTAAATCTGAGCGTAATAGAGCAAAGCGGAGGCGAAAATAAGTTCAACGCAAAAATCCTTGAAACATGGCAATACCAGAATTACGGCGGAATATGCTGGCTGGCAAACCGTTACAGAGATTTTCATTTTATAAAAACGCCTCCGGATCATGTTTTCGACACAGGAAGCGTCCGGCTCGAAGCGGTCATAAGTGAAATGGACGAAATCAATTTCAACCACGAAAAGCCGGAAGCGCATGAACACAAATATAAAAACGAGCTTCTGCTGGCTAAAGCCGTCAACCATTTTTCCGAAGACGCCACCGCCGCTGTAGATTTATTGAAAAAAGCGCTGTCTCAGGCGCCCGAGTCCGCCGCGGCCGTTCTTGAATCGCTTATGAAACCCGGATTTTTCAAAAAAGAAGAGCTCGACAAGCTTTATGCCGCCATCAAAAAACGCCCCGTGAACGATAAATTTTTCGATTTTTTTTCCGGCGGAGAAAATTTGAAATCCACGCTCCTGAATCTTATAGCCAACTGCTATCTGGATTTAAACGATAAAGCGGCCCACTCCAGGATACTTGACGAAATCATTTCCGAAAACCCGAAATTCGCCAATGCGCATTTTGAAAAGGCTGTTTCTTATTACAACGATGGAAATAATGAAAAATGCAGGCTGGCAATCGAGAAAGCCCTTGAAATCGAACCGGATTTTCCGGCGCTGGATTCCTTTTTCTTTCCTGAACAGTACAGGCTTAACAGCGAAATAATGGTTCGGGCCGAAGAAAATTTCGATCAGGGACTAGTTGACGATCTGGAAAAGTTAATCAAAGCACATCCGACTTACTGGCGTTCGTTGTTCAACACCGGAAAATTGATGATGATGCTCAACGCCGACGATAAAGCTGAAATTTTCTTTACCAGGGCCCTTAAATTAAGTCCGGACAACTGTTCGGTGCTCGCAAAGCTCGCGCTTTGCTATTACCGTATGAAAGACCTTAAACGCGCGTCAGAAACTGCCGCGGCAGCTGAAAAGCTCGAACCCTTCAACTTTCAGGTAAAGCGGACCCGCCTGCTTGTAAACCGGTAATAAATAATATCCTTTTTATTATAAATCTTGACTTTTAAGGATAATTTTGATAGCATAAATAAACTAAAACAAGGAGCGCCAAGTTGGCTTCGGTTAACCTCACCAGGGAAGAATTAATCAACAATCTCAACTCCAGCGACGGCACCGTAAGAAACAACGCGATCGTCGCCGCGGGCGAGTTGTGCGATAACGAGATTAACCAGATGATCGAAAAGCTCTGTAACGCTTCAGATCCGGCCACACGCTATTTCGCGAAAAAAACGCTTAAAAAAATAAAAGATTCACAGCAAAAAACCGAAACTGAAACCGGCATCGCGCCTTCAGTGACCGGTTTCAATTTTGAAACCATAAAAACGCTTTTGTCGAGCCCCATGCCTGAAAACAGGCAAAGGGCAATGAAAGCGCTTACGGTAAATTTCAATCCGGCGGTCCTTCCGCTGCTGATTGAAATGCTAAAAAACGAAAAAGACCCTTTCGTTATAGCGAGCCTTGTAAAGCTGGCCGGAAAATACGGCGGAACCGAAATGGTAGAGCCGATAAGCGCCTTTTTAAATCACGACGATCCGCGCGTAAGGGCAAACGCTATCGAAGGCCTCGAATTCATAGGCACCGAAAAAATTATACCTTACATAGTGCCTTTTATTAACGACGTTGACAACCGAATAAAAGCTAACGCGGTAAAAGCGGTATCCAGGTTCAAGGCTGACGAAATGCTCGAAGTGCTGGGGTCGATGATAAAATCCGAACAGCTATGGATGCGCGACTCTGCGATTTTCGCGCTTCAGCAGATCGGAAGCGATCAGGCCGTGGATCTAATATGCCTGGCCGCGCGCGACAATGAAAAAAGCATATCCAACAATGCATTACAGGCGCTTATAAGAGTCGGTTCGGTTTATGCGCTGAAAAAAGTCGACGAACTCAGAAATATGCAAAAGGAAAAAGCTTCTGCGCCGGTAATAAAGAAAATAATAAATTCGCACGAATCATCTCCTGAAACTAAACAGCCGGAAGCCAGGCAGGCCGAACCAGCGGCTGATGAAACGAAAAACGAAAAAGACGTACGCGAAACGCACCGGCCCGCCGAATCGGAAAGCCGGCCTCCGCTTCAAAGCGTTGAAAACATCGAAGCCCGTAACGCCTTAAAAAGCCAGAAAACCGACGGCGCCTTTGAAAAGCTGAAGGCCAATATATCAAAAAAAGAAACGGCGCTCATCAATATAATCAAAGAAGAAGACAGCGCCATTATGGCTAATTTTAAAATAGACCTCGACGATAATTTCACAAGTTACGTCAACGACATACAATACGTGCCGCTGGCTCCGGCGCAGCTTACGGAAAAAAAGAAGCCCGCAGCCGAAAAACCCGAAGAAGACATAATGGCTGGCGCAATAAAAGCAGGAAGCGTTGAAAACGCAGCGAAGTTAAGCAACGAAGCCAAAAAGAAGCTTCTTCTGGACAGCCTTAACAAGCCGAAGGGCAAAGCGAAAAAATAAGGACTCACGGCTTGCTCAAATAAAAAATATATAAAAACAATAAAAAAATAAACGGAGGGTTTTAAAAATGATAATCGACGCATCACAATTAAGAAAGGGAAACATTTTTAAAATGAACAACGAGCTTTTCATGGTCGTAGCGTTTCAGCACCTGACTCCAGGCAACTGGCGCGCCATGATGCAGACTAAAAACAAAAACTTGCGCACCGGCTCAATTGCCGAAAACCGCTTCAGGGCCCACGACAAAGTCGAAGTGATAGACCTCGAGCATAAAACCATGGAATACCTTTATCAAAGCGAAGAAGAATACCATTTCATGGACACGCAAAGCTACGAGCAGGTAGTTCTTACCGAAAAAGACCTGGGCGACGCGATGCTTTATATGGTGCCAAACTCGCAGTGCCAGATACAGTACTATGAAAACAAGCCTATCGGCATAATTCTTCCGATAACTGTCGATTTAAAAGTCGAATACACCGAGCCCGGCGTAAAGGGAAATACCGTTTCCGGCGCCACTAAAGTCGCACGTATGGAAACGGGCCTGGAAATACAGGTGCCGCTTTTCATTAATCAGGACGAAGTCTTAAGAATAGACACGCGTACGGGCGAATATATCGAAAGAGTATAAGTTTAAATAAAAAACTTATTAAAAAAATCAATACATATTTATTTTTTTACGAGCGCGCTTTATTTTTTTAATAATGCGCGCTTTAAAAAAACGGGGGGACGACAGGTTGAAATTCGCTCAAGCAGGTTTTTTATTATTGCTTTTATGCCTTCCTTTGATGGTATATTACTTCAAGTTGATATTAAAACTGGCTTTGAAACGGCGTGAAAAAATTTTTTCGAGCCGTAATTACTCCGCGCTTTCAAACTACCGGACTCAGCCGAATTTAATGATTAAAATTACTCTTTACCTCGCCGCCATGGCTCTGGTGTCCTTCGCCGCAGCCCGGCCGCAGGGACTTGAAAAACCCGAAGAAATCGAAGCCAGCTCCATCGACATTTGCTTCGCTATAGACGTTTCAGAATCGATGAAGGCCCGCGATCTCGGGCGCGTCCATGACATCGCCGCGGTGCTGATCCGCTACGGCTTCGGCGATCTCGTCCAGCGCCTGGGCATGGCGCGGGCGCTGGAGCGGGCCGGC
>JAKPTH010000079.1 GCA_029571125.1 bacterium | reverse complement strand
CGGAGCGAAGCATTTTATAGTAAAGCCTTTTACGGAAGATAACCTTATAGCCACTATCGACAAAGTCCTTAAAATGTAGGCTGCTTTGCTTAATTTAGCCGAAGCGCATATTACAGTATGTTCTTAAAGACATTGGAGTGTTTAAAATCAAAAAGGAACTTATTAATCCTTTTATAGAAGCGGCCGCTCAAATATTGCCGCAGATCGTCGCCGGCATAACTTTCACCCGCACCGGGCTTTCTTTAGCAAAAGAGTCCGTCGCTTCAAAAGAAAAACTGGCCGTGATAATACTCGGAGTCGTCGGCAACGTTAAAGGCAGAGTTATTTACTCGCTCGAAAGCAAGCTGGCGTGCGAAGTTGCCAGCAAGATGCTCTTTGAACCCGTCGAAGAAGAATTGAGTTCGCTCGCTCGCTCGGCGCTAGCCGAAATGACCAATATGGTCACCGGAAGGGCCATTTCAATACTCGTCAGCTCCGGCTACAGCGTTGATTTTTCGCCGCCCACCCTCTTCGTCGGCCGCGAAATACAGATACCGGAATCGGATATTCCGGCTATTTTAATTCCTTTTCAGACGCAGTACGGCAGCCTTAACCTCAACGTCGCCATTAAAGAAATAGAAAAATAGTGAATAATGCAGGATTACAAATTATTAAAAGGAAGGCCATACCCTTTAGGGAGCTCCTTCGATAAAAAAGGCGGAATGAATTTCGCCATTTTATCTAAAAACACATGCGGCGTAATACTTGAGCTATACAGGCTTAGCGATATCCAGACGCCTTTCATTTCTATAGAATTCAATCCCAAAAAAAACAGGACCGGAGATATCTGGCATGCTCATATAACGGGGCCCGATTTTTCAGAGCTTTGTTACGCATACAGATTTACCGGCGATTATTCGCCGGCTTTGACCGGAGACCGCTTCAACCGCAATAAGCTTCTTATAGACCCTTATGCGCGCGCTCTCGTAAGCGCCGATAACCGCTGGCACTTCGACGAGGCCTACGGTTACGACCGCGCCGCTCCGTCCGACGCCGACCTTGCGCCTTCCGGCGTAGACAATTCCAGCACCGCCATGAAATGCGCCATTATCGACGATTCTCAATACGACTGGCAGGACGATCATCACCCGCGCATTCCTCTGAATAAAACCATAATTTACGAAACGCACGTCCGCGGAACCACGATGCATCATTCGTCTAAATCCGCTTCGCCCGGGACTTTCGCCGGCATCGTTGAAAAGATTCCTTATTTTACCGAACTCGGAGTCACGGCCATCGAATTTCTTCCGGTCCACGAATTCAATGAGGACGAAATAATACGCGTCAATCCCAAAACGGGCGAGAGGCTTAAAAATTACTGGGGTTATAATTCGCTTTCTTTTTTCGCGCTTAACTCTCTCTATTCGTCTTCGGGCGCTCCAGGCGGGGTCGTCAACGAGTTCCGCGACATGGTCAGGCACCTGCACCGAGCGAATATAGAGGTTATTCTCGACGTGGTTTACAACCATACCGGAGAAGGCAACGAAGTCGGCCCCAGCGTGGCGTTCCGCGGCATCGATAACAGGCTATATTACCACCTCGAAAATAACCGCTTTTATAAAAACTATTCGGGCTGCGGCAATACACTTAATTGCAACCATTCGGCCGTAAAGCAGATGATCCTCGACAGCCTGCGTTATTTTGTTTCTGAAATGCACGTCGACGGTTTCCGCTTCGATCTGGCGGCCATACTGGGCCGCGACTCCAGCGGGGCCTGGATAGGAGTGAACAGTCTTTTGCGCGACATATCGGAAGATCCCATATTGTCCGGAACGAAGCTTATAGCCGAAGGCTGGGACGCCGCCGGCTGCTATAAAGTAGGCGAATTTCCTGCAGGATGGGCCGAATGGAACGGAAAGTTCCGCGACGATATACGCAGCTTCATAAAAGGCGACGACGGATACGTTTCGGCGCTGGCGACACGCATTTGCGGAAGCCCCGACCTCTACGACAACGGCCGGGCGCCTTACCACAGCATAAATTTCATCACGTCGCACGACGGTTTCACAATGCGCGACCTGGTTACTTACAACAAAAAGAATAATTTCGAAAACGGCGAAAATAACGCCGACGGGACCGACGATAACAGGAGTTTCAATTACGGCGCCGAAGGCGAAACCGGCGACGTTGAAATTAACCGCAAAAGAATGAGGCAGGTTAAAAATTTCGCCACCATTTTGATGATTTCTCAGGGCACGCCGATGATACTCGCCGGCGACGAATTTTACAGGACCCAGCGCGGAAACAATAACTGCTACTGCCAGGACAACGAGCT
>JAKPTH010000006.1 GCA_029571125.1 bacterium | reverse complement strand
CTTCATCGCCGCCGTTTACGAGCGCCTGTACCGCGGGCCTTTTTTTGTACTGACGGCCGCCGCCGAATTCCCCGCCGCCGCCCTGTTCGGATGCTTTACGGTAAGCGGGCCTCGGCTGAGGGTTGGAAGCGCTGTTCTGGCTGATATAGCTTATTTTAAAGCTCGAAACTATTTCACGCATCTGATGGGCCTGATCAGCGAGTTCGCCGGCCGCCCCGGCCGATTCCCTTGAGAAAATCGAGTTCTGCTGAGTAACGTTGTTCAGCTGGGCTATACCTTCGTTTATCTGCTCGATACCCAGTCTCTGGTGTTCGGAAGCGGAAGCTATATCCGAAACCACTTCATTGACTTTATTTACGTGCTCGCTTATTTCATCGAAATTTTTCATTACTTCCATATTTATATTGACGCCTTCATCGGAATTTTTAACGGAATCCGCTATTAATTTAGCCGTGTTTTGGGCCGCCTCAGCGCTTCTCATGGCGAGGTTTCTAACTTCATCGGCGACGACGGCGAAGCCCTTTCCTGCTTCTCCGGCGCGCGCGGCTTCTACCGCCGCGTTAAGCGCGAGAATGTTCGTTTGAAAAGCTATTTCATCGATCGTTTTAATGATCTTGCTGGTCGCGTCCGAAGAGTCTTTTATTTTTTCGATCGTGGCGGCGAGTTTTTTCATGCTTTCTACGCCTTTTAAAGTTATGGCCCTGGTGTTTTTAGACATTTCAAGGCATGATTTGGCGTTGCCGGCGTTCTGTTTTGACATGGCGTTCGTTTCGTGCAGGCTCGCCGATATCTGTTCGAGCGCGCTGGCCTGTTTTGAAACGCCGTTAGCCAGGGATTTACTTCCGCGGCGGATATCTTCGGAGGCGTAACTTACCTGCTCGGATATTTCAAGCGTTTTTTGAAATGAAATATCCAGGTTATCCAGCAGGTTATTTATATTAAATTTCATTTTTTCGTAAATGCCGTTATAGTTTTTCTTTATCCTTCCGGTAAGATCTTTTTCAGCCGCAGCGCTGAGGACTTTGCCGCCGTCGTCTATCATAAGCGAGCGCAAGGTAGCGAGACACTCGTTAATATTATTTTTTATTTTATTGAAATCGCCGTTATATTCCTGATCGATCATTTTAGGGATTTCGCCGACGCTTATTTTTTCTATATAGCCCGCCGCCTGGTGCAGCGGCACTACCACCGCGTTAAGTATATTGTTAATGCCCTCGATAACGCATTGAAATTCGAAATTTATTTTCTTTAAGTCTCCTCTTATATCGAGCTGTCCGCCGGTTATGCTGCTGGTGATATTATCGGTTTCCGAAACCAGCGATTTGATTATCCGGCTTATGTTATAATTAAATATAATGCTGATTATTATTATAAAAAGAACTATCGCAAGTACGGCGTCGATAACCGTTCCGGTAAGGTTTTCGATAGTGGCTTTAAGCCTTTCGCGGCTCTGGTCTTCTTTAGCCATAACATCGTTTATATAATTGTTGACGCTCTGAACTAGCAGGTCGGCCGCCTTATCGAATTCGGAAACTATTTTCACGCTCGCGGTGGATTCGCTTATAAAAGAATCGAATAATCTGAGGCCTATCGACTGGGTATTTTTTATCGAAGCCCTGAAATTATCTATGCGCGCGATGAATTCCTGGTCGTCGCCGTTTAAAAGTATCAGCTGGTCGGCATTTTTAAGCGCCTTATCGTTGAACTTATTTGCCAGAAAACTTATCTTGTCGCGGTCTTTAACAAGCGCCGCCTCCAGGACCGCGCGCCAGAAACTAACTATATTTACCTGCATATCTTTTGCGGCCTTTACCTCGTTAATTAAAAATGAATAAGCGTTAAAATCGTTTTTAAGCTTAATCGCGTCCGATCTGAAATACCAGAGCAGGCCGAGCAAAACCGCTATTATCAATAAAAGATTAATCGCCAGTTTCTTTCCTATGGTTAATCTCATAATACACCTCTATAAAATTTTATTAATGACATTTTATTCATCAGGATTTTCACTTCCGCAATCCTTGAAAACCGCGTCGAAATTCAAAATAAACTTTATCGTACCGCCTATTTTAACTATGCCTTTGATATATCCGGTATCCACTTTAAGGCCGAACGCCGGAGGCTCTTCTATTTTATCCGCCGACTCGCTTATAACTTCCATCACCCGGTCCACTACGATTCCAACGGTCGAGCCGCCCGCCTTAATAACCACGATACACGTTTTATCGTCGTATTTTTTAAACGGCATAGACAGCTTCAGGCGCATATCAACGATTTGAATAATATTTCCCCTTAAATTAATGACTCCCATGATATAAAAAGGAGTATTTGGCACCGGAGTTATTTCGGGCATTATAACTATTTCATATACGCTGGTTATGTCGATTGCGTAATGTTCGCCGTTAAGCAAAAAAGTTATAAATTTAAAGCGCTCCGTTTCGGCCTGTTTTTTTTCTTCGCCGTCAAAAGGGGCTTGCGCTTCGTCGTTATTAATGCAATTAGCCGTCATTTCATTTTCGGCGCTCATGTTTTTTCTCCGTCGTAATTCCCGAAAGCTTTCAAATGCGCCTTCAGGCTATTTTTTTCGCGCGAGCTTAAGCGCTTCCAGAACATCGATAATCAATCCGACGCGGCCGTTGCTTAAAATCGTCCCGCCTGAAATGCCGGCCACGTTTTTTATTTCGCCGTCTAGCGATTTAGCCACGATCTGCTGCTGGCCTATAATTTCATCAACCAGAAAGCCGCTCATGGCTTTTCCGTCGTTTACAACTATAACCATGCCTTTGGAAATATCAGAAACGGCGTCGGTTATATTAAAAATTTCGCCAAGTTTAAATATAGGGAGGGTCCTTCCCTGATGCGTCACCATTTCCTGGCGGGCTTCGAATTTACTGATCTTTGAAGCTTCGGCCTGAAAAGTGAGCTGGACGTTAAGCACGGGTATTATGAATTTGTGCTCGCCCACGCGTACGAGCATTCCATCCGTAAGCGCGAGCGTCAGCGGCATTTTTAAAGTGAACTTGCTGCCGCGGCCTTTATGCGACGATATTTCGATACGGCCTTTCAACTTTTCTATAGAAGTTTTAACGACGTCCATGCCGACGCCGCGCCCGGAAATATCGGTAACCGTATCCGCCGTCGAAAAGCCCGGAGTGAATATGAGATTAAATATCTCGCTTTCGCCAAGGCCGCTGGAAGTTTTAATAATTCCTTTTGAAAGGGCTTTGCTTAAAATTTTTTCAGCATTAAGGCCTGCGCCGTCGTCGGCAACCTCAATTACGACATTACCGCCTTCATGAAAAGCCGACAACTTCACGGTGCCTTTTTCGGGCTTTCCGGCCTGCAAACGTTCCTGAGGGCTTTCTATGCCGTGATCGATCGAATTTCTCAATAGATGAATTAACGCGCTGTCGATTATATCCACTAAATTTCTGTCCACTTCGCTTTCGCTGCCGTAAGTCAGAAACTCGATATTTTTATTGCTTTTTTTGGCGGTATCGCGAACCAGGCGTGTCATCTTTTGAAACAGCCCCTTGAATTGTATCATCCTCATCGACATACTGATATCCTGCAACTCACGGACCATTTTAACGGCCTGGGTAATTTTTTTGTAAAGCTCATAATTTTTTGAGGTTTTCAGCACCGGGTCCTGAAAAATCATCGAATTTAAAATAACCAGCTCGCCTACCGCATCGATAAGCCGATCGACTTTATCGGTTTTAACTCTTATGGTGGAATCGTTTTCCTGGCCGGATTTTAAAGAAGGGTTCAGATGGCGGTTTTCGTTATCGGTAATTTTAATGGTTTCCAACTCCGGCGAATCGGCTTTAACACTTATAGCCGCTTTCGTTGAAGCCTGTTTAACGCCGGCGGCGTTAAAAGTTGGAACGGAACCAGTTTCCGCAGCGGGCTTATTAACGTCAGCCGGCGCCGCCTGCGGCTTTTTTAAAGGCTGAGCGGGCCTGGCGTCGCATGAATTAATAAGAAGGTTCAATATCTCTTCATATTCATCCGGCGCCGATAACAGGCCATTCTGGGCATTTTCTATCATCTTTTTGATCATGTCCACCGAATTAAGAAGAAGATCGGAATAATAGCCGTTAATCGCAATTTTGCCTTCTTTAATTTTAGCCAGAAGCGACTCGGCATGATGCGCAAGATCGGACATATAATTAAAGCCGAGATAGGCTGAAGAGCCTTTGATAGTATGAAACGCCCTGAAAACACTATCTATGGCTTTTATATTTGACGGATCGCTCTCTAAAATTAAAAGGGCGGATTCCGATTCATTTATATTTTCAACGCTGTCCACCACGAACTCATTGAGCATTTCAGCGTCTATGGTAACCGATTCGCTTTTTCTAAAATTTTTACCTGACGCGACGTTCACGGGATGAAAAACCGGAGTTGCTTTCTCGCATTCATTCTCAACCGAAAGCGTTTCGATAGCCGAATTATCTTCGCCGGAAAGATCGGCATTCATGCCACCACCGGCCTGTTCGCACGAGCTTGTATGTTGAAATTCTACGGGATAATCGGCTTCTTCTTCAGCGTTTTCTTTCGTTTCCGATTCTACGGAAGTTTCGATATACATTTTAGTTGAAAATATCAGCCTGTGCATTGTCGCAATTTCTTTACCAGCCGAAGATACCCCGTTCATTTTAAGGATTGCGTCAATCTTTTCTTTAATGCTTTCAACTAAAGCCATTAATACCTCGTCTTCGCTTTTAACCGAAGAAAGGTAAAATTTGATTTCATATAAGTTAGAATCGGAAATGTGAGATAAGTCATCGTCTTTGAACAAGCCGACGATATTATCAAAAAGTGATAGGTTACGCGATAAGACGCTTTCGTCCCTGCCGTTAAATTCTTCCATTGTTAATTCCGTTAATACTTAAAATAATGCAGTAAATACACGACATAATTTTATCACAAACAGGCGTTTTAATGCAAGTACTGTCAAAATAAACAATAAAAACACAATATTTTATTGAAATTTAATTTAATTTCAATAAAATTCAAAGCATGAATTTGAAGCTGGGTAATCTAATTGTTCCATTTTTTGAGCAGTATAGTTTCGCGAACATTATGAGTTCTCAAAGTGAATCCGTCATGGATTTTTTCGTTGACCTGAGCGCCTCCAAGCTTTGTGCTGGAGCATCCCATTACCTCTATGGTTATGGATTGCTCCATAACGTTTTTGCCGGTAGTGGTATCCAGATCGCGCTTAAGGCTTCCGTTTTTGATTGAAACCGGTTTATATCCCCAATACCTGAAATCGTCGTCGGTTTCGTCATCGGTAAGTGAAAATCCGCCTTTAGTAAGCGGGGTCGTATTGTAACCGCCTTTTTTCTTATCGATATCGGTCTGATCGCAGTTGGCTACGCCAGCCATATCGCTGATTAAAGACGGCGCTATATTTTTAGTAGTCGTTTCATTATTGTCGGAAACGTTATTTGCGTCGTAGCCGGTAGTGACGTCTTCGAAAAAACATGCCAGGTATTGCGGATAAGCCTTTTGAGTGGCGCTGATGCTGTCGAACTGGTCGTTGCTGTTATATTCGGGTGAAAACCCGGCGTAAAGCCTTCCGCAATCGAACATTATATCCGGTTTTATTTTATACTTGAGTTTAAAATGCTGAAGCCCGGCCTGCGCCATAAAATAGGCTTTGGTGGTTAGCAGGGTCGAGTTGCGCTGCTTTTTAGACTGCGTATTGGAATTGAGCATCATTACAGAAAAGATCATTAAAAGCACCGAAACGAGTATAACTAATGGAATGGCAAAAGCCTTTTCGCGAAAGATAAGCGAAAGGTTTTTATGCTTTCCTGTTTCTTTTTTATCGATAATAAATTTTATATCTTTTAAGCTCATATCCGCACCATAACTTTCTTTTCGCCGTTTTTCGGCGCACACAGCTATTGAAGAGCGCCTGAAAGTTTCGCCTTTCTGGTCAATAAAACGAATTTCCTTTTTTTATCGTTGAAAACGACTTCACCCTTATCGCGCCATGACATTCTCAATTTGATAGTTTTCATAAGCACGAGCCCGGCGTTGCCTCCGACAAAAGTCGTGGCTTTTTTATTTTTCATGCTGTGGTCCATCTTGGCTATGCCGTCGTTGCCGGTTACTTTCTGGTTTGACAGCCACGCGGGAGGCGTATTTTTAAACTGCACGAACGACATATCCATATCGTCGGCCTTTATATCTTTGATTTCAAATTCAAATTTATAATCGACGTTATTAACCGTTATTATTCCGCCGCTGGTATTTCCGGAAATAGTAGCTCCG
>JAKPTH010000150.1 GCA_029571125.1 bacterium | reverse complement strand
CCAATACGTAATGCTTTTCGGCGCCAATAAGTCTAAAAACAATTCGTCGGAGGCCGATTCGTCATTTATCACCATCAATTCGTCGAGCGTGGCGTCGGCGTTTAACAGTTTTTTCGACGCGGTAATGCAGAAAAACACCTTCGATATCACTTTGACCGGGCAGGTATTAAACGCGAGCAACAGGCTGCCTCTCGATAACGCCCGCGTATGGTTCCAATCTCTTACTGCGTCAGCTTTTACGGACCATCTGGGATGGTACGAACTCAAGGGAACGCTTCCTGACCAATTCATGGTTACGGCCGAAAGGGAATATTATTTTTCCAAAGATGTAATTATTTTAAAAAAAAATGGAAGAAGGCTTGATTTTTTACTCAATCATATTATATCATATAATAGTTTATCGGGATTTATTATCGATAAAAGTACAAGACTTCCGGTTGCCGGCTGCGGACTCGTTGCCGAATACATTGAACAGGGCACCGGGACGCGTACTTTCATAAGGACGAATACCAACGAAAAAGGATTTTTCAGCTTTAAAGCCCTTCCGTTAGGCTTTGTAGATATAGAAATATCGCATCCTAACTATCGCAAAAGAGTCGAAAAGTCCTATAAAGTAATAGCGGGCGCGCCGATCAACCTGCCCGACCCTATTACGGTTGAAACCAATTATATAATAACGGCGTATCCCAACCCGGTATTCGAAGACAATATACTGATAAATGTAAAAGACTCGGCCGTAAGCGCGCAGGTGCCTTCGGTGACGATAAAGCAGAATAATTATATAGAAGTGCCTGTTGCAATGCGGATCGCCGCTTCGGCCGACATGAAAAACATATACGTCGGCAACTATATTATAAAAAAGGGCTACTATGGCGCCGCGCGCATAAACGTTAACGGCGGGATGTCTTATAAAGACGTTATGATAGATTTTTTACAGGCGTATAAAAAATATACCTATTCGGCTCCGGCTGGCGGCGTCAGCCTTTCTATAGGCGAAAACGCGGTGCGGCGCTCGGGATATATTTCCATGGCCGGCGATCACGGCGCTTCGGCGCCGCTGAACGGCGGTGAATTAAGGCCCGTGGGCGCGGCATTGCAGCCGATAGATATTTCGTTCAGCCGCGGACTGGCTTTAGCGGCTGGTTCGGGCGATAGTTTCATAGAAATAAGCGTGGGCGCGGATGACTATGAAAAGGCCCGTAAAAACGCCGAAGGCGGCAGGCCGCATATATACCGTCTGGACGAAAGTAAAAACGCCTGGGATATGCTCGAAACCGCGGTTTATGAACCGGCGGCTGGCGGAAGCGGAGAGATAAAGCTAAAAGCGGCCCTCGAGCGCGCCGGAAAATATGCGGTATTCAGCGACAGTTCGGCCCCTCGCATCGAAAGAGTTACGGCGCGGCAGGACAGTCTGGTTATAACTCTCAAAGACGAAGGCTCGGGCCTTAACGAAAAAAGCCTTTCGATATTTTCTCAAAATCGGCCGTTAGAAGGAAATTACGTCGCCATGGCCGGCGGCGGCGCCGAAAATTCCGGCGCGGAATGCGAGTTTATTATAAACGGCGCCGGCGGCTTAACGGCCGGCGAAGTTAACATCTGTATCAGCGACAATTGCGGAAATTATGCTCTTTCGCCTCTTTCAAAAATTAATAGGATGGCCGTCAGGACGAATCAGGAGCAGGTGGAAGTATACCCAAATCCGTGCCGTGGGAGCGCAAAATTCAGGATCAAAAACGCGGCTGGGGATGATGTATCTATTTCGATTTACGACGTGTCAGGCAATAAAATGTTTGACGTATGCGAAAACTATCAACTAAACGGTAACAATGCCGAAGTTTTGTTTAACTTGAATTCGATGGACGGCTATGGCACCAGAGACACGCGTTTAGCCAACTCGACTTTTATTTATAAAGTTAAATTTTCTTCCGGCGCGGAAAAGACGGGTAAGCTGGCAATTATCAAGTAACTTGTTCACTAGGAAGGTTTATTATGGGAAGAAGACGTAACGCAAGGGTATTGGCCCTCACATTTATGTATCAGTATGACCTTAAAACCTATGAAAAGATGGAAGATATAATCCATTATACTCTTTTTATGGACGAATACGAGGTCGATGTGGTTAACTATGCCACGCGGCTGGCTTCCGGCGTCGTAAAAGCCATGGAAGAAGTCGACGAGCTTATAATCAAATCGGCGGAAAACTGGACTATAGGGCGTATGGCTACTTTAGACCGCAATATTTTAAGGCTGTCCATCTTTGAAATGCTTTATGAAAAAGACGTTCCAAAGAACGTAACCATAAACGAAGCGGTCGAAATGGCTAAAATGTACAGCACCGAAAAGTCCGGCGAGTTCGTGAACGGCATTCTCGATAAAATAAGCAAAACATTTATCAAGGATAAAAAGTGAGGTAAATTCTATGGCCAGGGTTGAAAAAAAATTACTTGGTCAGATCTTAATAAACGCGAGTCTGATAACTGAAAAACAGCTCGAAGAATCGCTGAAAGACCAGCGTAAAACCGGTCAGACGCTCGGCTATATTCTCATTTCTAAAAATTATATTTCGCAGCAGGATCTTATAAACTTTTTTGAAAGCAAGCTTGGCATACCGTATGCCAATTTGACCAATTACGTTATAGACCCTGAAATAGTTAAAATAGTGCCTTACGATATAGCTTCAAAATATAATTTGATTCCGCTTCTGAAGGTAAAAAACACCCTTACGATAGCTATGCTCGATCCTCTCGACAGCTTCGTAATAGATTCGCTTAAATACACTACGGGATGCGATATCAAACCGCTGGTTTCGACGCGCGAGGAAATCGAAAAGGCTCTCGAACTTTATTATAACGTTAAAAAGAACGTCAAAGCCGATCTTGCGGCCGAAAGCGACGCCGATCTTAACGAACTGCAGCAGATCGCCAATAAGCTTCAGGGCATACCGGAAGCGCTTACCAATATAGACGGTTCGTCAGATAACGCCGCTCCGGTTATAAAACTGGTCAATTTAATTATTTTAAAAGCCATCGCCGACGGCGCTTCAGATATCCATATCGAACCGTCGGATAAAAATTTGAGAACGCGTTACAGAATAGACGGCATCCTTCACGAAGTAATGACGCTCAGCAAAGCGCTGGAGCCTGCCGTCACTTCGCGTATAAAAGTTATGGCGAACATGGATATTTCAGAAAAGCGAATACCGCAGGACGGCAGGGCTGAAATGAAATTTCAGAACCGCAGCATAGATCTTCGTATTTCTTCTTTCCCGTGCGTTCACGGCGAAAAAATAGTTTTGAGAATTCTCGATAAAACCGGCATTATGATACATCTCGAAGATCTGGGCTTCGCCCCGGAAGTGCTCGAAAAATTTAAAATGGTCATCAGAAAGCCGAACGGAATTATTCTTGTAACCGGGCCTACGGGCTCGGGTAAGTCCACGACGCTTTACGCTTCGCTCGATAAAATCAACTCCGTCGATAAAAATATAGTTACCATAGAAGATCCCGTCGAATACGAGCTCAGCGTAATAAACCAGTCGCAGGTCAACGTAAAGGCCGGTTTCACCTTCGCCGGCGGCCTTCGATCCATATTGAGGCAGGACCCCGACATAGTTATGGTGGGAGAAATCCGCGATCACGAAACGGCTGAAATAGCCATCAGGGCCGCATTGACCGGCCACCTCGTTTTTTCCACGCTGCATACCAACGACGCGTCCGGCGCCGTCACGCGTCTTATCGATATGAAAATCGAGCCGTTTTTAATTTCGTCTTCGGTTATATGCGTTATGGCTCAGCGACTCATTCGTAAAATCTGCTCCGGATGTAAAACCGCTTATGTGCCGTCATCGCAATTTATCGATAAGATCAACCAGCTCGTAGAAGCGAACCTGCCCGATAATTTCGAACTATACCGCGGCACCGGTTGCGCTTTCTGCAAACATACGGGGTTTAAAGGCAGGACCACGATCAACGAACTGCTGG
>JAKPTH010000705.1 GCA_029571125.1 bacterium | reverse complement strand
TCGCAGCAGTCGCGCATGCGTGGACCCGCTTCTATATGGGCGATCGGAATATGCAGTTTAACGGCCGCCAGAGCCGCAGCGAGCGTGGTGTTTGTGTCGCCGAAAACTATAATCAGTTCGGGTTTTTCGGCCAGAAGAATTTTTTCGATTTCAACGAGTATTTTGGCGGTCTGGACTGCATGTGATTTTTCGCTTACATTCAGGTTGTAGTCCGGACGGCGGATATCGAGCTGGCTGAAAAATATGTCGCTCATATTGTAATCGTAGTGCTGCCCGCTGTGAACTATTACCTGTCTGAATTTTTTCTGGATTTCCGCCGATACGGGGGCAAGTTTTATAAATTGAGGGCGGTTGCCCGCCACTGTAACGATTTTTATCATAATAACGCCTGTTTCTTCTCCGTTTTTTATTTATTGCCCGCATCTTTAAATATGCGGCGCAGGATTTCATTCATTTCTTCTATCTGGTATGGTTTCGCAAGCACGCCGCGGAAACCGTATTTATCGTAATGGGCCATAACCGGATCGTTTGAATATCCGCTCGACACTATGGCGCACACGTCCGGGTCCATCTTTAAAAGCCCTTCTATGGTTTCTTTTCCGCCCATTCCGCCCTGGACGATCAAATCAGTAATGACTATATCGACCTTCTGGCGCTCTTCGAGAGATTTTTTATAAAGTTTCAGCGCTTCTTCTCCGTTACGAGCTATTTTAACTTTATAGCCGAGGTCCGAGAGCATTTCAGACACGGGCAGCAATACGGTTTCGTCGTCGTCCATAAGCAGGACGGATTTTCCGCGGTATTCGATATTTTTGTCGAACACCACCTTTATATCTTCCGCCGCGCCTTCATGCGAAGGGAAATATATATTAAAGACCGTGCCTTCGTTAAGTTTCGAATCGACCGTAATAAAGCCGTTATGGTTTTTGACGATAGAATACGATGTGGCGAGGCCCAGACCTGTTCCGTCAGGTTTGGTGGTGAAATAAGGGTCGAAAATCTTAGCCATATTTTCTTCGGCGATGCCGACGCCGTTGTCTTTTATGGAAATTTTAACGTAGCGCCCGCCAGGAGCGGAAAGCTTGTTGTCGGCGGGCAGCGTGACGTTGACTGCGCCGACTTCGAGAACGCCTCCGTCAGGCATGGCCTGCTTGGCGTTGATGGCGAAATTAGTCATTACCTGCGTTATCTGCCCTTCGTCGGCCTGTATGCAGTAAAGCTCGTCGTCAAAATTAAAGCGGCTGAGCACGTTAGATCCGGTTATGGAAAACTGTACCGAGTCTTTTATAAGTTCCTTAAGGGCCAGGATTTTTTTTATCGGCATGCCGCCCTTTGAAAACGTTATCAATTGCTCGGTCAGATTTTTAGCTTTATAAGCGACCTTTTCGGCGCGCAGAAGAACTTCCATAGCTTTTTCAGGATTTTCCAGACGTTTTTTCGCCAGGTTAAGGTTTCCGGCGATGCCCATCAGTATGTTATTAAAATCGTGAGCTATACCGCCGGCGAGGGTGCCGAGCGCCTCGAGCTTCGAGGCCTTGAGCATCTCCCACTCCATCTGTTTTCTAAGCGTGATATCCCTGGAAACGATGACGGCCCTGAGCTGATTGGCTGCCGTCTGGTAAATCTTTCCGGTGCTTTCCACCATTACGAAAGAGCCGTTTTTATGCTTGAACCGGTATGATATTTCCTCGCCTTTATAATTTTTAAAACCGCGTTTGAATATCTGCTTTACTTTTTCGATATCGTCTTTGTGGACGAATTCGTAATAATATCTTCCGACGAGTTCAAAAATATTATAGCCGAGCATTTCCTTTATATTGGGGCTCAGGTATAAGAAGCGCGATTCGATATCCACTTCGGTTATGAGATCGTAAGTATTTTCCGCAAGCGCCCTGTAGCGCTCCTCGCGTTCGTGAAGGGTCTGCTGGATTTTCTGGCGTTCGTATATTTCAAGCTGGAGCTTTTCGTTAGAACGCCTGAGTTCGAGCGTGCGTTCGCTTACCTTGCTCTCCAGAACCTCTTTGTCGCGCTGCTCTTTGAGGCGCTGAGTTTCTTCTGCGCGCTTCTGTTCGGTGATATCTATTAAAATCCCCCGTATGCCCGTCGCGACGCCATCTTCAAAAATCAAGTTGGAATGTATTACCACCGGAAATGTAGTTCCGTCTTTTCTGAGCGCCGTATATTCGGAACCGGTTTCATAATTCGGCTTTTTCTTTTCCACGGCGTTTTTAATCACTTCGATAGCTACTTTTCGAGATTCGGGCGCGAGCATGTCGAAAGAATTTAAGCCGTTTTCAAGGTCCTGTACGCTGTATTTAAAATATTCGAATGCTATCTTGTTTACGAATTTTACGTTTCCGTTAAGGTCGGCTTCAAAAACTATCTGAGGAAGGGAATCGGCGAGGTCGCGGTATTTTTTTTCGCTCGCCATTATGGCCTCGACCGCTTTTTTTCTTTCGGTTATATTGCGCACGAACGTTACGCACTGGCCTTCTACGAGCGGCAGTATCCTCGCTTCGTAATACTGCAGGCCGTCTTTCATTTCAAGTTTATATTCGACAGTTTCCATGGCCGACATATCTTTTATTTTTGCATAGGCTTTCTTGAAAAGCTCCGCGACGTCGTCGGGAAGAACGGATGTAAAGCTTTTGCCGATGAAGATTTCAGGCTGCGTAAACAGATCCTGTTCCCGGCCTGATTTATAATCGATAATAACGCCGGACGAATCGGTTTTAAAATACAGGTCAGGCAGCGCAGTAAATATAGTCTGCAATTCTTTCGTGATCAAAGAAAGTTTTTCTTCGGCGATTTTTCTATCGTTTATTTCAGCTTCGAGCTTTTTAATTACCTGATAGCGCGACTCGCTTATTTCGGCTTCTTTTTTACGTGTTTTTTCGAGCTCCATCAAAAGGCTGTGGCGTTCGGTGGAATAGCGGATACTCTTGATCAGAAGCTTTCCGTCGAACTGCCCTTTTATAAGATAATCCTGCGCGCCGGCCTGCACCGCCCGAAGCCCGAATCCTTCGTCGCAGACGCCCGTCAGAATGACTATCGGCACTTCCGGCACCGCCATGCGCACGGAAAACAGCGTGTCTATGCCTTCGCTGTCGGGAAGCGTAAGATCGAGGAGTATGACGTCGAACTCTTTCGACGAAAGTATCTTTAAAGTCTGGGCAAGAGTGCCCGAGTTAGTCAGCGTAAAAGAAAAACCGCTTTCCTGAGAAGCGCTCTCGAGATAAGTTTTCAAAAGCAGCGCATCGCCCGGATTGTCTTCTATCAGCAATAATTCTATGGCTTTTTCACTCATAAATCACCACTTAAGCCTTTTCGCCGCAAAGGGCGTCGATTATTTCGCATAGCGTTTTTATTTCATAAGGTTTTGCGATAACGCCGCTAAAACCGAATTTTTGATGTTCGGACATAATGGGGTCGTTTGAGTATCCGCTCGAGACTATGGCGCGGACGCCGGGATCTATTTCGCTAATTCTCTTGATAGTTTCGGCGCCTCCGAGGCCGCCCGGAACTATAAGATCGAGCACCACCACATCAAAAGGCGTTCCGCTTTCGAGACACGCTTTATAAAGGCGGAACGCGTCTTCTCCGTTAAGGCTCGTATTAACGAGATAACCTTCTTCGACGAGATTTTCATTAAGCGACTGAAGGATTTCCTCGTCGTCGTCCATTAAAAGCACTCTCGCTTTTTTCATCTCGGCCTTCGCCTTCAAACGCGCTGAAGTTTCGGCCGTAGTTTTCGAAAGCTCCTGTAAAGCCGGCATTAGTATCGTAAAAACCGCGCCTTTATCGCCAAGCGGACTGACGGTCAGATAACCGTTATGCTTTTTAACTATGGAATAAGAGTTATAAAGCTCCAGGCCGTCTTTCTGGCGGTCTTTCAAAAAATAAGGGTCGAGCATTTTAGAAGCCGTCTGCATATCGATTTCGCCGCGGGAATCTCTGATGGTTATTTTTACGTAACGGCCGGCCTTCACGAGCGAGGGATCGTTTTCGAATACTATTAAATTTTCGGTTTTGACCTCAATATCGCCCTCGCGGTTCATGGTTTCGGCGGAATTCTTTACGATACTAGCTATCATTTGAAGCGCCTGGCTTTCATCGGCTTCCGCGGACCACAATCCCTCCATGAGTTCTAAATTATACCGGGTTTTATATTCTTCTCCGCCGAAGACGTTTTCGAAGACCTTTTTGATAATAGAATTAACGTTTAGCGCTGTAAGGTTAAGAGTGTCGCCGAAAGAATCGCTTACAAGTTTTTTTGTAAGCGATGAAGCTTTCGTTAAAATTTTTTCTATGCGTGAAACAATTTCACCGGCCTTTTCGCTCGGAGGCATACATTTTTTCAACAAAGTGACGTTTCCGCCGACGCAGGTTATGATGTTATTGAAATCGTGAGCCAGACCGTTGGCCATATTGTTCAACGCGGCCATTTTTTCGGATTCGAAAAGTTCTTCGTCCTGTTTTCGCCGCGCGCTTATATCCCGCGACACAATTATGGCTCGTATCTCGCCTGACGCGGTCTGATAAAACCCTCCGGTGCTTTCGATCCAGATGTAATGTCCGTTTTTATGAAGAAAGCGCAGAGTCGCTTCGGCTTTGAGCCCGTGGAGACCTTTTTGAAAAGCGCCGAAGGCTATGTGAATATCCTGAGGATGGACGAATTCGCTGAAATTTCTTCCCAGCATTTCCTCCGGCTTGAAACCTAAAAGCTCTTCGTTATTCGGGCTTATGTACAGATAATTTCCGCCGATATCGGTCTCGCATGAAACATCGAAAGTGCTTTCGGCAAGAGCCCTATGGCGCGCCTCGCGTTCGACAGACACTTCGCGCAATTTTTGCAGCTCTTCTGAACGCGACTTTAATTCGCGGTTAATTTCTTCGAGTTCGCGGGTCCTCTCGTCTATTTTTTCTACGAGCGCTTTTTTCGCTTCCGCTTCCATGCGTATCCTGCCTTTTTCCCTCTCGGCCATTTCGCGCGCCATGCTTTCGATTTTTTCGCTCATAAGGTTATATTCCCTGGCGAGCTGGCCTATTTCATCGTTCTGACATGGAAGCGAAATACGCTTGCCGGAAGGCCTTGCGCCCGCGTCATAAAATCCAGAAGCAATAAGGCTTATGGGAGCTATTATGCGGCGGTATATGTTTAACGAAATCAGGATCACTATAAAAGTGGAGACGATGAATACGATAAAAACGGCAAGATAGTATTTGCTTTTTATCTCGTTGAAGAACGAATCGTCTTGTATTGTGGATATTTTTTCGATAATGAGCCGGGCTTCGACGGGAGAGGTCCCTTTTTTTTCAAGCGCCGCCTGAACGGCGGCGGCCGTTTCCGCAGCTTTAATTTTTACAGTTTCCGCATGCCAGGGAATGATTAAAAAGTGAAAGACGAGCAGCAAGCCTGCAATGCAAACAAGCTCTATGAAGGCCGTCATTATAAAAAATCTAGCGCTTATTTTCATAACCATTACTCTCCACGTAAAAAAGCGGCGCGTATATTACGTTCACCGGGCGTTTACCCGTAACGGATACGTTTAATCAATTATAACATATATCTGTCTAGAAATAAAGCTGAATTTTTACCGACGCCCTTTTTTGAGCCCGGTTACCGACAACGCCGGGTTCGGGCGGCGGGATATATTTATCTTTTATTATTGACTTTTTAAGCCAAAAAAATTATACTATAGAAGTCGCCATGCGCGGCTAAAATTTATTAAAGGGCGTAAAATTCATACAATGATATCCACTATCCAGCTAAGCGCCGACGGCGCCGATAATTTTAAAATTCTCGACCGCTATTGCAAAGACGCGGGCATCAGCATTTTCAAAGCCTGCTCGGTCAAGTCCGTGGCCGGGTCTTTTCACCCCGCGCTAGGCGAAAACTCATACACGGCCAGAATGACTGCAGCCATTTCAATGGCCTTCCACCTTAGCGACGCCGTTCTCGAAGGCATTTTCGACCGGCCCACGCCGCATTACGCGATGCATTACAACCGGGTAAACTCTTTTTTAGACGACGCCGCGCTCAGGGTGACGGCGATAATCCAGAATAACGGTTATAACGCCATGCCGATCCCCGCTTCTCAGATAATAGATAAAAGCTCCCAGCGCGGATATTTAAATCACAAAATAGTCGCCGCCGCGGCAGGAGCCGGTTTCATCGGACGAAACAACCTTCTGGTGACGCCGGAGTTCGGTTCGAGGGTAAGGCTGGTAACGGTTTTGACGGACGCCCCTCTGGAGTTCGGCGAACCGCTGAAAGACGGCTGCGGCGAATGTTACGCATGTCTCGCGTCCTGCCCCGCGCAGGCGATAAAAGAAAGCCCGGAAAATTTCGAGCTGGCTAAATGCGTCGAACAGATATCAAAATTCCAGAGGCTTATGTTCGTGGCCAAAGGCATTTGCGGCGTATGCGTTAAAGCTTGCGAAGGCCGCGGCGCGAAAAAAAAATAAAGGGGGCCGCAAAAATGGGAACTCCAAAACTCCATCAACCCGTAAAACTTTTTTACGGCGTCCTGTTCAGCGACATCGAAACGCTTCCGTGCGTAAAAGAACGCCTGGTCGCGGAGCACGGCGACATAGACTCCGAAAGCGAAATATTCGATTTTAATTATACGGGCTATTATCAGAAAGAGATGGGAGATTCCATCAAAAGGATATTTTATTCGTTCAGCGAGCTCATTGAGCCAGAAGAGCTTTCGCATATAAAATTAAAAAGCAACGATATCGAGCTCACCTATCTTTGCGGCGGAAAGCGCTCCGTCAACCTCGACCCCGGCTACATAACTCCAGCCAAAGTCATTCTGGCCTCGGCAAAAGACAACATCCAGAGAGTATATATCATGAACGGAATATACGAGGAAATAACGCTTTACTACAAAAACAATACTTTTAACGCTTTCGACTGGACGTTCCCCGATTACAAGCAGAGCTACATACCTTTCTTTAACGAGCTGAGGAAGGTTTACGTCCGTCAGATAGAGCTTTTGAAGACTGAAAGGAAGTAAAAATTTGCCCCGGGAATCCAACTTTTTTTATATAACGACTCTTGTTTTTCTTAACGTGATATGGGGCGGCACATATGTCGCATCCAAAATCGCCATGGCCGATTTCATGCCTATAACTCTGGCTTTTGTCCGCTTCGCCCTGGCTTCTATCATAATGATTCCTTTTCTTCTCGCGAAATACAGACATATCCGGCTGACGCGCAACGACTTTTTCACCTGTACGATACTTGGAGCGCTGGGGTTCACTTTCGCCTATATTTTCCAGAACATCGGCGTCAAAATGACTAAAACCATGAACGCGGCCATTGAAATTTCTTCCGAACCGGTTATGATGCTTATACTTGCCGCGATGTTTCTTAAAGAAAAAATAACCGCCAGAATTATCGCGGGCATATTCCTCTCCACGCTCGGCGTGCTCATAATTATCCTGCCCGGCTCGGCGGGCGGCCCGGATCAGGCTTCCGCCGGCGCATATTCGGCGGCGGGCGACGTTCTGGTATTGCTTTCCGCCCTTTGCTGCGCGCTTTATACTATAATAGGCAACCAGGCGATAAAACGCCTGCCTAGCTTCGTCGTCACGGCTTACGCGGTGATTACCGGCACCATATTGCTGTTCCCATTCGCGGCCTGGTACGAAAACGGCCTCGGCGCCATAGCAACGGCTTCTTTAAAATCCTGGTTTTGCGTTTTTTATCTTTCGGCCCTCGCCACGAGTTTCGCATACTTCGTATGGTACCTGCTTCTGGAACGCCTTGACGCTTCGTATATGGGCAATTTTTTAAATCTGCAGCCTCTGGTCGGAATCCTCCTCGGCTACTTTCTTTTAAGCGAGCCGGCAGGCGGAGCGACTTTCATCGGTGCCGCGTTCATAATAGGCGGGGTATATATAACAAGCTTCGGCACGGGCAAAATCGAAGAAAAGGCGGTAATAGAACCGGCATGAAATTTAATTTAAAATACGTCAATGCTGCCGCAAAATTTTTTTTACTATATTTCCCTGCGGCCATAATATTATTTTTACCCGCGTCAACGTCGCACGGCGCCGAAGAGCCCGCCATAAAAGAAGGGCGCAGAGGCAGGCTCACTATCGACTACAAGTCGAAAATCGACTTCGTTTCCGAGGCGAGAAAATATTTAAAAAAGGGCAATATTCCTGAAGCGCTCTATAACGCCACTTACGCCGTTTCAAACGGATTCGACCCTTACGATTCTTATCTTCTTTTCGCCGATATATACCGCGCGTCAAAAGACTTGAAAAGCGAAGCCTATTCGCTAGAATACGTCATCCGTCACGCGCCTAACGACAGGCTGAAAAAAGAAGCCGAAAAAAGGCTCGCTGCGGTTATCGAAACAATCAAAAATCTCAACATTCAAAAATCGGCCGCGGCCGTGGTCAAAAACCCCGACAGTCTCAATAAGATATTACGTCTCGGCCATACTTTCGAGCGTTTCGGCGCGGCGGAAAAAGCCGAAGCGCAATACGAATACGCCGACAATCTCGCCGGCAGCCTCAAGAGTTCGAAATACGCAAAAATACGTCTTTACCTGAAAAACGGCCGCAAAGAAACCGCGCTGCCCGAAATCAGAGATTTTTTCAAACTCGCAGCAGACGACACCGCGATGGTTTATCTTCTGGCCTATAACGGCTTCAATCTTACGGAAATAAAAGAATTTGGCTACTCGGGAGGCGGCGGGCTCGATATGCGCCGATATAACCGCACTTACGCCGATTATTATTATGAAATCGGCTACCAGCAATATCTCAAAGAAAAGCTCGACCAGGCGCGCACCAGCATGCTGTATTCGCTTTCTTACTTTAAATCCAATCCCAGAGCTCATTTTAACCTGGGAGAAATATTTTATAAAAAAGGAATGTTCCGCGAATCCGGATTTCACTACAGCGTCGCATATGAATTCATGCCCGCCGATTACGAAGTCGGGTTCAAGCTGGCCAAATCTCTGGTGATGTCAAAATCATACGAACGCGCCAGAGTCGTTTTGAAAGAACTTCTTAAAATCGATCCCAACTCACGGGATTACGCCTTGTGGCTCGCTAAAACCGGCCTCACGCGCCGCGACGTTGAAAGAATGGGATATATCGACGTTAATTCCCCGTTCTATAAAAAACCGGGAAGAAAAAAAGCGCCGGCGCCGGCCGGCCAGCCTTCCGGGCCGGAAAACCTGCTCAAGCAACCGCCCTCGGGCCTCAATTCGCCGTTTTATCAAACGCCGCAGCCCATCAATATACAACTGTAATAAGAAAAAAGATTACTTTTGAAAAGCTTCCACGTCGAGGCGCGACATCGGATTTAGATTCCAGAACGGCTCTCTGTCTTTTGACGTTATAAAGCGCGGCCCCACGACGAGGTCGAGCTTGATTTCGTGCTTGACCTTAACGTCGTTACCGTAGACGGCCTTCAGGCCTATAAATACGAAAAGGCGGCCTTTAAAGCCTTCGCGGTCGGTGTCGGTATAAAAAGTATTGAAGTATAAATAACTTCCGTTGGTGCCGTTAGGAAGCGAACTTAGCGAATCGACTATTTTTTCGTTTTCTATCGAGTCGTTCTTCTGCTCCCACGGGCCGCTCCAGTTGGCGCGTTTGACTCGTCCGTTGCCGCGGTCGAATATATAGACTACTTTTTCTACTATGGGCTTTCCTTTATCGTCGAAACCGTGAAATCTGGCGAAGCGTATTCTTGCCCCGCCGACTTCCTTGCCGTTGATATCCACCGGGTCCTGTATTATGAATTTATCGCCGATAAGGCCGTCCGGGAATACGGCCGCGCGCAGGTCGTTTTTTATCCTTTCAACTATGACGCGCACCGATCGCTGGCATGAAATTTCTTCCTGAGTGTAAACCTGCGTCCGGGTGATCATGCGGAACAGCTGCCACACTGAAATCAGCAGCATTATCGAAAGCATCATAACCACCATGACCTCGATCAGCGTGAAGCCTCGCCCGCCGGCGGATTTTTCTGGCGGCGCAATAAGGCCGCGTTTATTTAAAAGGATATTTTTCATTTTTTTCTCTCTTTATAATTATTGCATCCGGCGCCGTGCCGGTTTTTATTTACTGCGTTATAAGGGGCGCGTTTTCGTTGGCGACGAGCGCGAAAAGCTTTTTGGGCCCTTTCTGAGTGCCTGTGCGCTCGGTCCAGTAAACGGAAACCACGATCTGCACGTATGCAAAATCATCGCCGCGCGAAGTTTTTATAGGCTTCGTGGGAGTGATTTCGACGCTGCGTATAAACCGGCCGGCGGTATTGGAAAATTTGTCGTCGAAAGTTTTTCCGAGAAAATCCTGTATGTCTTTTTCGTCCATCTTCGCCTTGAGCCCCGATTTAGGGTCCAGGCGCGACAAAACGTCGAAAGGCTTGTTTTTAAGAAGTTCGATAAGTTCCGAAGCGACGTTAGCCGCTATCGTAAGATCGCCGGTTTTCATGGTGCTGTTGGCGGACCACTGGAATATCTGGTACAGCGGCCACATCAGAAGAGTAAATAGCATCATGGCTATCATCAATTCTATAAAAGTGACGCCGGCGGAATTCTTTTCGCCGATTGCCGTCTTTAAAAATAAAGTTTTAAAACACACGCCGCATAACCTCACTTCGCCTTTCTATTCTATTGGGACCGTCCATGATTTAGAAAGCGTTTCGCTTAATTGCTTAGATATTTTTTCCTGTTTTATATATTCTTCGATCAGTTTTTTGTTGTCGCCCATCTGCGAATATGCGTTTATTTTCAAGCCGCTGACGCTTTGCTTTAAGTAAATATTATCGTTTGCCGATTCGCCCTGTTTTTCGAGATGATCGAGCATGCCTACCGCGTCGCCCGGCCGCCCGTCGCTCAAAAGCGCCGTGGCTTTTTTTATTTCTTCGTTCTGAAGCGTGCTTACCCTGTCTATAGATACCTTGCAGGCAAGCGCGCGCCTTTCTATATATGAGTTGTTTCCGGCCGCGCCGGCGGTGCTATAGAGCTTAAGAGCTTCCTGATAGTTGCCTTCCGAAAAGAGCTTTTCAGCCTCGACAAAATTTTTATTTTTCAAGGCTTTGCGCCCGTCGAACTGAAGTTTTTCTATGATGGCGCTTTTTTCTTTCTTTTTCATTATATCCACGCCGCTTCCGTAATATCTTTTGGAGCCGTCAACGGACGAAAGGCGGCTTTGCTTGCGGAATCCTTCGTCTTCGGCGTCTGAATCGTAAGTGCGCGAAGAGCGGTGATCGATCTTTTTAAAAGAATCGTCGCCGCCGCACGAGCAACCGGAAGCGGATGCCATAACCAGGGACATTAAAAACAGTATAGACATTTTTAAGATAACGTCATTCATAAAACTTCCTGCACTTACTTAAAAGCCTGAGCCGAGCCTTAAGCGGCGGCTGAAAAAAATTAATTCTGGAGCTTCGAATCGTCTTCTTCCTTGCCCTTGACGATTTCTATCTTGTAAAAAGTATAGCACTGGCTCAAATTGACTACATAATTGCCGTCGTGGTCTCCCGTTCCGGTGCGGTCGGGGAATATTTTTTCATCGTAAGCCACGGTGCCGCCGCCGGTCATTTTTTTAGTGGCTTCGTCCTTATCCTCGAGCTTTTCGAGGTTAAGATAGTTGACGACCAGATTGCCCCTTATAAAAAAGCTGTCAAAACTGTTCTGGCGGTCTTCTTTTTTGGAATCGGGGCCGTGGAACGGAAATATCGCCCCGGCGGTAGCGGCGGTGACTTTAGGATTGTCTTTGTAGCGAAGGGTTCCTATTCCCGCGCATACGGAGGCCTGTATGTAGGTGTCGGTTACCCATATGTCGCCGTTCTGGGAAGAGAATATGGTGTCGCGGATTTCGGGCGGCAGTTTGGATATTTTTTCATAAAGCGGGTTGGGCGCGCTTATGACCGAAAGCTGGGAAAGGTCGTCGTCGCTCTTTTCATCTTTCATGACGCCGTTGAGCATAATATCGGTCCCGAAGATCGATGCTATGACGCCCTTGCCGTTGATATAAAGCGGCCCGCCGTTAGGCGCGTCGGGCGGGAGCCTGAGCTGCTGGAAACGTTCTTCGAAGGCCTTCATGCCTTCGACGTACCATATTCCGTCGAGATAAATATGCCATTGCTTGTCTTCTGACTCTTCGGGCGGTATGAGCTTTTTCATATAATAAAGGTTGTATATGAAATCTTTCGCGTTAGCGAAACTGTAGCATGCCATTTCGGGCGCAAGATCGAGCGGGAACTTTGCCGCGAGCTCGTTTACAGAAACGTTGTTGTTATTATAGGGCACGCTGTCTATGATGGTAGCGACTTCGGGGCCTTCGGACACGTCGTAGGAACCGAATTTAGGGCGCGACATAACATGCTTATACGCGATATTTTTGGTGTCGGTTTCGATAACCTGATCGGTCTGCGCGTCTTTGCGAGTGGCGGCTTCGAGAAGTTCGGGCGGCGTGTCTATGGGTTTGCCCTGGCCTTTTTTGTTTTTTCCGAAATGGGGTATGAATTTGAATTTAGCGCGCTGCGCTTCGGTAAGCCCCACCATGCTTTTAAGCGATTCCATGAAGCTGCGGTCGGTATTTTCTTCGGCCAGCTTTTTGGGAACTACGGACTTTTGCGCATTGAAATCTTTTTCTTCGAAGTTGACCCACGGCAATATGTAAGCGTCGTCTTTAACGTTCATGGCGTAAGATTCCAGATTGCAGGTAAGCACGTTTCCGTACACATGGGTTATGTGCGGCTGCAGATAGTCCCGCCCCGGGCGGATATCGGTAGCGAAAAGGTCGATTCCGGCGTATTTAGGATTTAAATACTCGCGGTCTTCCGTATCGCAGAATTTTATATAATTTTCGAAATAGCTTAAATAACCAGGAGCGGCGAGTTTACCGGGAGTGAAGGGCTTAAGATGCGGATCTTCTCCGTCGAGCCCGAGTTCAATTCCTGCGCCCAGTATCTGCCAGCGGTGGTCTATTTCTATTTCTTTAGACGCGCTCGAAGAGGATGAAGACGCCGCCGGAGGCGTAACCGACAATTTGGTTACCGGCGGAAGTGGTATGCCCGACTTCAAAGACGGCTCTATAAGCCTTGCCGCCAGCGACTCTTTGCTGGTATCCTGGCCGAATGTGGAACGCGCCCAGAAATCGAAGCTCGGAAAGCACCTTGAAAAATCATATTTGGCGCTCAATTCGGTCGGAAAGTTGAAATTTTTGCTGCGAAGCTGCCCTAAAAGCGTTCCGCCGTCGTAGTTAAGCGCGCCGGCATTGGTGAGGTTTATGATTATAGGCATTTCGCCTTCCTGGACCTGGCTTTTTTTAGGCATCGGCTTGAAGCCGAGCAGCTGCTCGCCTTCGTATTTGGTATAGCCGCCGCCGAAAACTATCTTTCCGGCCTTAGTGGCGTTCGCGCCGCTGAGGACCCTGAACGCGAGCGACTCCACGCCGTGATACGCCGGCCAGTGGTTATATTTGGACATCTTGGTGCCGCCGTTTCTTACAAAAAGCGAAAAATCCGGGAATGGCGGAACCACCTTGACCACTTTGACGTCCTTGCAGGCCGTAACGGCTTTGGTGTAATCGCCGAGAGAAGCTTTAGCCACCACTTTCAAAACGCCGAACGACTCTTTTTGAGGCATGGCCGAAGGCTTTCGCTCGTTTCCCATGAGGTCTTTCTTATAGGGCGAAACCTGCTCGTATGTTACGCTGACGCTCATATTTGAAGCGTCCATTCCGAATTCTTTTTGGGCCATGACGCGCGTTATAGGAATATCTACGGTGACCGGCGCCGGCTTTGTATTCGCCCATCCGCAGCGCAGAAGGCTGTAAGGATCGCCGCCCGAATGGACCTTCTTATGGTCGTTCATCTGCAGGCGGACTTCCATAAAGGCTTCCTCTATCATGGCGTCGCAAACGGAATTTACTATTTCGGCGCGCATTATGTAATTGGCGAGAAATATTTCGTTTCTGATCTGATATAAAATGGACTGCGACATGACGTAAAGAATGACGACCAGGCCTACGACCCAGTAAAAAACCATTCCGCGCCTGGATTTAAGCCCGACTGCGGCTGCGTACGTATTACTGTTGTTCAGTTTTACCAGTTTCAATATTGGCATTTAACTTTTCTCCCGATTTTTCAAGCGACGTAAAAATAATAGCGGATTTTTGCTGATTTAGCAAAAATTCCGGTTCGGCGCCGATGACTATTTCACGATATTTCTGCTTATATTCGTTGAGCTGGGACATATATTCGGATTCTTTGCCGCTCTGCCTCAAAGAGTCCATGAGTAAAAATTTAATTTCAAGAGTCTTAAAAGCCGGCACGTTGGGATACGACAGAGCCCTTTTAAAACAGCGGGCCGCGTCGTCGAATTTTGAAACCGAGTAATATTTCATGCCTTCGATGCACGCTTCTTCGTAAGGCGCCAGCACGGTTACCTCCGTAGTGGCCATGCCTATTATCGCGGAACCGACATTCTTTTTAATTTTCTTCATTATCGCGTTATTATCTACTTCTTTCAGATACGCATGAAAAGCGTTTATCATTCTGCCTTTTCTTAATTCATCCACCCTGACGCCTGCCGGTTCGAGTATTTTTATTTCATGTTTTTTAGATTCGCAAGAGCATCCCTGTGTCAGGCAGAAAGCGAGCGATGCTATAAAATAAGAAACGATGAACAGGATATTTTTTTTTGCGCCTGTAATAAAGTTCATTCCGCCGCGATAAACGCCTTCCGCCTTTCCGGATTCAAAACCGGTAAAAATAAAAATTAAGCGCGGCCGACAAAGCCCGCTATAAAAATTATATTAAAAACAATCGATAAAGTCAATACAATAATATTGACTTTACTTAATTTATTTTGATAGAATCAATTCCAGATTAAAATCATCTTCACGAGTTTTTTAACATAGCGGATATTATGAATAGCATCGACATCAAAAGCATTAAACTCCCCGACATCATCGACGTAAAAAGCCTGCAGCAAATGGCCGATCTTATATATTTTTCCGCGGGCTTTCCAATCGGCATAATCGGCGTCGATAATACCATTTACGTCGCGGCGGGCTGGCAGGATATCTGCACGAAATTTCACCGCGTACATCCGCAATGCCGTCAGCTGTGCTTCAAAAGCGACGCTTTCATAAGCGAGCATCTCAACGAAGAAGCGCGCTTCATCGAATACAAATGTTTAAACTGCCTCTGGGACATGGCTTCACCCATCATAATAGACGGCGTGAACATGGCCACCCTTTTTCTCGGACAGTTTTTCTGCGAAAACGACGAAAAAGATATCGATTCGTTCAAAGAAAGGGCTAAAACATTCGGATTCGACGAAGCCGAATATCTCGATACGCTCTCGAAAGTGCCGGTTTTCAGCCGGCAAAAAGTCCAATCCATTCTGGATTATTACAAGCTGCTGCTTAAAACGCTTGTAGAAACCGGAAACTCTAAGTGCCGCCGGCTTCTCGCCGACATCAGGCTGAAAAAAACCGAAAACACTTTTTTCTCTCTTTTCAACGCCATGAACGAAGGCGCCGCTCTTCACAAAATCGTTTTCGGCGCCGACGGCGAAGCCGAAAATCATATAATAATCTACATTAACCAGCAATACGAAAAAATAATAGGCCTCAAAAAAGAAGACGTGGCCGGCAAAACCGCCACCGAGGTTTACAAAGTCGATAAGCCGCCTTATTTAAAAGAATTTTCCTCAGTCGCCATCGATAATACGACTTTCCAGTTCGAAACTTATTTCGCGCCCATGAACAAATATTTTTCGATTTCAGTTTTTTCTTTCGAGCCGGACCATTTCGCCACTATATTTTTTGATATAACCGCGAATAAGCTGGCGGAACTCGAACGTGAAAAATTCATCAAGGAACTCGAAAGCAAAAACGCCGAGCTGGAGAGATTCACATACACGGTTTCACACGATCTCAAAAGCCCGCTCATAACCATCAAGGGATTCCTCGGGATGCTGGATTCCGACATGGCGCGCGGCGACGAAAAGCGTATTAAAAGCGATATTAAACGCATAGCCGACGCTGCCGACAAAATGGCCTTTCTTCTCGACGACCTGCTCGAGCTGTCAAGAATCGGCAGGATAATCAATCCTCCCAAACGCTTTTCTCTGGGCGAGCTGATTTCGGAAGTCGCCGAACTTTTATCTTCGACGATAGCCGCAAATCGCGCAGCTATAAAAACCGCCGGCGAACTGCCTTTTATTTTCGCCGACCGCAAGCGGATATTCGAAATAGTTCAAAACCTGGTCGAAAACGCCATAAAATTCAAACGCGACGACGCCGACCCGGTAATCGAAATCGGCGCGCGATCATCGGACGGTTTAACCACCGTATACGTTAAAGACAACGGAATCGGAATAGAAAGCAAATATTTCGAAAACGTTTTCGGCCTGTTCAATAAGCTCAACACCGCCAGCTCGGGCACTGGCATCGGCCTCGCCCTGGTAAAAAGAATCGCCGAAGTCCACGGCGGAAAAGCCTGGGTCGAATCAGACGGCCCGGGCCATGGAAGCGTTTTTTACTTTTCGCTTCCCGAAATAAAAACGGAGGAAATATAATGGAAGGCTGCCCTTTAACCATATTGCTTATCGAAGACAATTCGGCTCACGCGGAGCTGGTCATGCGGAATTTCGAAGACCATCTCGTGGCCAATAAAATCATGTGGGTGGAAGACGGCGCCGCCGCGCTCGATTATCTTTTCAGACGCGGCAAGTACGCCGACGACTCGGCCTATCCGATGCCGCAGCTCATCCTTCTGGATTTAAGGCTTCCAAAAATAGACGGCATCGAAGTCCTTAAAGAGATCAAGCGGGACGAAGCGCTGAGAAACATACCCGTTGTGGTTCTTACGACTTCAGACGCGGAGACTGATATAGCAAAAGCTTACACCCATCACGTCAACAGTTACGTGGTCAAACCCGTGGATTTTAACAGTTTTACCAAACTGATGAAAGACCTCGGCCTTTACTGGCTCTGCTGGAACCGTAAATAAAAAGGAATTTATGGCTGACGGATTATTAAAAAAAACTATTTTGCTGGTCGAAGACGACGAAGCGCATATAGAACTCATTTCCTGCGCCTTCGAAAATTTCGACGGCGGCCGCGCTGAAATTGTTATCGCCGGCACAGTGCGCGAAGCGGCCTGCACTATTAAAAGCAAGGCCGTAGACATAGCCATTTCAGATTACAAGCTGCCCGACGGCAGCGGCCAGGAAATTATAAGCGCCGCGGCCGGCTCGTTTCCGGTTATAATAATGACGAGTTACGGAAGCGAGCATCTGGCGGTGGAAATGCTTAAAGCAGGCGCGCTCGATTACATCGTCAAGTCGCCTCAAACGTTTTCCGAAATGCCTCACATGGTAAATCGCGCGCTGCGCGAGTGGGGCTATATCAACGACAGGAAAAAAGCCAGGGAGGCGCTTATAAAAAACGCCGACAATTACCTTTCGCTAATCGAAACCTCGGGCGATCTGCTGGCGCGTTTCGACAATGAATATAAAATCATTTACATAAGCCCGTCATTCGAAAAGTATTTAAAAATTAACGCCGCGGCCGCGGCCGGCCTGAGCATCCGCAATGCGGGGCTCGACCCCAGGCTTCTGGTATTTCTGGAAGACAACATAAAATCGGTTTTCGAAAGTCAAAAAAAAGCCGAAACCGACCTTGTGCTTCCGGTCGGAACCGAAATAAAGGCTTTCGAATGCCGTTTTTTTCCGGAGTTCGACATTTCAAGCAATATAATATCCGTAGTATGCGTTATGCGGGACATTACCGCCCGCAAAAAATACGAGGCCGAACTAAAAAAAGCCCGTGACGAAGCCGAAGCCGCCAATACGGCCAAAACCCTTTTTCTGGCCAATATGAGCCACGAGTTAAGGACTCCCATGAACGGCATCATGGGATTTACGGAATTGTTAAAAATGTCCGATCTCGGCGAAGAGCAAAAAGAGTTCGTAGAGCTTATATCGCTGTCTTCACGCCATCTTCTAGAAATTATTAACGATATACTCGATTTTTCAAAGATAGAAACCGGAAAATTAAAGCTGACCAAGAAAAAATTCAGCATCAGAGATAACATAACGAAACTATTCAGCTTCTTCGACACCATAAATAAAAATAAAGAATTAAAATTAAAATATCTCATAGACAGCAAAATAGAAAGTTCATATATCGGAGATTCTCTGCGCATCAATCAAATTCTTTCAAATCTCCTCTCAAACGCGATAAAATTCACGCCCGAAGGCGAAGTGGCGCTCGCCATTTCCGAAGAAAACAGGGGCGAAAGCATTTCGATCGTTAAAATCGCCGTCTCAGACAGCGGCATCGGCATAAGCCCCGAGCGTATCGATGAAATTTTCGATCCTTTTCACCAGCTCGAAAACTCTTATACCAAAAAATACGCCGGAATAGGCCTCGGGCTTTCCATAGTCAAAAACCTCGTTTCGCTGCTGGACGGCGAAATAAAAGTCGAAAGCCGACTGAACCGGGGAACTTCATTTATCTTAACTCTGCCGCTCGAAAGGGATCTCGGCGAAAAAAGCAGCGAAGAATTTTTCAAACCGCAAGCGGCGCGCCCCGCCGTCGAAAAATCCTCAGCGGCGAACGCAGTTAAACGGATATTAATCGCGGAAGACGATTTTTTTAATCGTAAGCTCATGTTAAAGCTCCTTCATGAAAAAGGCTGCGAAGCCGACATAGCCTGCGACGGGCGGGAAGCGCTCGAAAAATACGAAAAAAACACTTACGGCCTGATCTTGATGGACGTTCAAATGCCCAGGCTTGACGGCTTGAGCGCAATAAAAACGATCCGCGAAAAAGAGGCGGCCGGAGCGCCGCGCGCCTGCATAATCGCGGTAACGGCATTCGCTCTCAAACACCAGCAGGAAGATTTTATTGCCGCCGGAGCGGACGGCTGCATAATTAAACCTTTCGACATAAAAGACTTTTGGGATGAAATAAAAAAATATTTGCATTAAAACCCGAATCGGCGCTTAAATATAATTAATAACTTTTTATTGACAAACAGAATTTAAAATCGTAAAATAATAATTACCGCTATAAGTAATTCTATAGCGTATTTATTAACTAAAATGTAACGATCGTATGTAAAAACACAGTAAAATTTATAAGTTGGTGGTATATGAGGTTCACTTTTTGGGGAGTCCGCGGCTCAATTCCAGCCCCCGGGAAATCTACCGTAAAATATGGCGGCAACACTTCCTGTATTGAAATTTATATAAAAAGCCGTAACCAGGTGGTTATTCTCGACGCCGGAACCGGGATCCGCGAATTAGGCAACAGCCTGCTCACCCGCTATAAACCCGGAACGCTATCCTGCAATATTTTCTTAACGCATACCCACTGGGACCATGTCCAGGGCTTTCCTTTTTTCGCTCCCGCTTTCATAGGCGGCAATTCTTTCAACGTTTACGGACCGGTCACCTCTTCTATCAACGACGGAAACAAAAAGCCTTATCTCAGCCTTAAAGACCTCTTCATAGAACAGATGCGCTATCAATATTTTCCGGTCAAACTGGACGAGATGAAAGCCGAATCGAAGTTCACCGAAATCAAGGAAGGCAGCTACGAAATAGACGGATTGAAAATACGCACGAAAACATTGAATCATCCGGTTTTATGCATCGGTTACCGTTTTTCGTTCAACGGAGCGGACGATCTGGTTTACTGTACCGATTCAGAACCTTACGTAAATTATTTTTTGAACAATTCGGGCGAAATGCCTGACGATTTATTCGATCCGATATTTTATGAAACGCTGAAATCCAAACTCAAAGACCCTATCGGCATAGAAAAACTTTCTCTTGCCATGCAGGAAAACCTCAATCTGGTAAACTTCTGCAAAGACGCGCGCGCGCTGATCTATGATTCTCAATATAAAAAAAGCGAATATCCAACCAAGATCAACTGGGGTCATTCGAGAATCGACGACGCCGTTTCGGTAGCATGCCGCGCAAACGTCGGCACTCTTTACCTTTTTCATCACGATCCCACCCGCTCCGACGGCGAAATAGAAGATATGATAAGTTACGCCCGCGAGCTCGCCGCTTCGCGTTTTAACAATAAAACAATAAAAATCGAAGCAGCCGAAGAGGGCCGAACTTTCGAATTTTAAAAACAGGCCATTGACAAAACATGATATTTTATAAAAAAAGCCTTAAAAATGGCAATATTATCTTAACGATAGTAATAGCCATTATAGCCATAATAATATTCACGTTCGCCTACAGGGCCTATCTAGGCCTTGCGGGCAACGCTTATTCCAAATGCGCCGTTTTTCTCGCCCGCGGCGGCGGCGGCGACAAGGGTTTTAACGATCTTGTCACCAACGGGCTTCATAAAATCGAAAAAGATATGAAAGTCGAGCTCAACTTCAACGCCTATCAGGGCGACGACAAAAACATCCAGGACGCTTCGTTTTTCGCCAAGCAAAAATACGACCTGCTTATCGGCGTCGGCTTCGAATATGAAGAGCTCTTCTCCAAACTTTCAAGGCAGTTTAAAAACACCCATTTCGTTATTATAGATTCCGCCGTAACAGGAAAAAATACGGCTTCTCTGATATTCCGCGAACACGAGGGCGGCTTTCTGGCGGGCGCTTTCGCGGCGCTTGTTTCAAAAGGCAAACCCGTCGGCTTTATAGGCGGCATGATGATACCGCCGGTGGAACGTTTCAGCGACGGCTTCGTAGAAGGCGCAAAGCATATCAATCCCAAAATAAAAGTCGAAATCCGCTACGTCGGCAAAGACCCTTCGGCCTTCGCCAACAAGGCCGAAGCCAAAAAACTCGCTCTGCAGCTTTATAAAAACGGTGTTTTCGTTATTTTTCACGCGGCCGGCGGAGCGGGCCTTGGAGTCATAGAAGCGGCGGTAGAAGCGAAGCGCTATGTAATAGGAGTCGATTCCGATCAATCCGCTCTCGCGCCGGGCAATGTAATAACTTCGGTAGAAAAGAGGCTCGACGTAGTAATTTATGATTTTTTAAAAAGCGCCATCAAAGATGGCTTTAAATCCGGAAAGCGCAATTACGGCGTCAAAGAAGGCGCGATCCGCCTTTCCGGCCTGGATTATTCAAAATTCAAAGTCATAACGCCCGAAGTCGAATCAAAGCTGGATAAAATACAGAAAGACATCATCGAAGAAAAAATCGGCGTATTAAAAAGCATTAAAAAACTTTATGACTAAAAGCACCTTCCGTATTTTCCTGTTATCGTTTCTTTTCCTTCTTCATGTCATACCGGCCGCTGCCGCAGCAGCGAAAAGCGTCTCTCTTCAAGCGCGTCCCGATTACGCCGCCGTTGAAAAATATATCGTTACGCTCGATCTTCTTCCGCAAAAGCATATGGTTTCCGGCGAAGTCGAAATCATCGCGCCGCCCGGCGCTAATTTCAGCGGCGAAGTGACGTTAAACCTTCACGAAGACATGGACGTCCGTTCGCTATCCGTTTTTCCGGGCGGCGGCGAGAAAACCTTCAAACGCGAAGGCGAGTTCATAAAAACAAACGTCGAGCATGGCGTTTCAAAAATTTTCGTGTCTTTTTACGGCGATCCGTCAAGATACATAACCCCCAAAAATTCATTCACTTATATAGGCAAAGAAGGATGCTACTTCGACGATCTTTGCAGTTATTTTCCCAGAGCCGGTTTCGACCAGAAATCCTTTTTCGAGCTGAGCGTCGTTCACGATAAAAGCTGGACTCCTATATCGCAGGGCGAATTGGTTTCGTCGCACGACGCCGCTGACGGCAGGACGGTTTCGCGTTTCGTCAACGGCAAAAAGTCCAGATGCCATACTCTTGCGGCCGGACCTTACTCCAAAATGTCTTCTTCAGGCGAAACTCCCTTTAAAATCAATGTCTTTTTCTACGAAAAAGATTCCGAAGCGGCGGAGGCATATTTAAAAGAGGCCTTGTCCGTAATCGATTTCTACCGTTCCGGATACGGCGATAACGGCATCAAAACGCTTAACATAGTCGAAGTGGAAAAAGTATTTCCGGGCGGCTACGGTCCAGAGGAAGTAGTCTATATAACCGCGGCCGCGTTCGGCGACGAAGGCGCCGACATCGAGCTTCTGGCGCATGAAATCGCGCATCAATGGTTCGGAAATTTCGTGCTGGGAGAATTTCCCGAATCTAATTTTTTAAACGAAGCTTTCGCCACCTACGCTTCGCTCGAATACGTCAGGGAAAAGCATGGCGCCATATATCAAAAAAAATACGACGAACTCAGGCGCCGCTATCTATCGTATCGTTTCAGGGCGGGCAAAGGCGAAACGTCCATCGCGGATGCGTCCAAAAATCCCACGGCCGGCTTTTCTTATCAGGCTTTAATGTATTACAGAGGGATGATGGTTTTAAAATCGGCTCTTTATTATATGGGCCTCGCTTTGGACAAAAGCCAGTCCTCGCTGGTGCGTGATTATCTTTCTGATTTCGCTGAAAAAACCCTGACTGTGGAAGATTTTAAAAACCACTTATTCGACAGGAACTCCAAGTTTTTTTCCGAAAAGCGCATAGTCAACGAAAAAGCATTTGAAAAAGCCCGCTTCGTTTTCGACTCGTTTTACGGCTCCACCGCGGCGATAGAATTGAACGTAAACGGAGCTTTTTTACAAAAAAATTCCGAAGGCTCTTTCAAAGCTATTGTGGAGCTTGAACGAACCGACGGCCTGAACGGCGATTTCGAAATGGATATCGCGTTTTACGGCTCGGAAAAAAGCGCCGGGCTAAAAAACTCCGCGGCAGCTTCTAAAAGCGCTTTTTCAAAAAGGCCGTCAAATTTTTCCGGAAATATTGAATTGATTTCCGGCCGGGCCGATTATAAATTAATCGGCCGCAAAACGTTTACCGCCCGCCGCGGCGTTAATAATCTCGAGTTCGATCTTCCGACAAATCTAGAAAATATAAAGTACATAATCGACGAAAATAACGATCATCTAATTTCTTATGATATAGCCGGTTTCGGGCCTCCTCCCGCCGCCACGGATTCGGTCGCCGTCTTCAGCGAAAGCTCCGGCCTGCCGCAAAAATTCCGCGATTTCTGCCGCGAGCTGGCCGGCCGAATATCCTGTAAAACGCTATCCGACAACGTATTCAACCCCCGCGATTTTTTGAAATACGCAAATATAATTTTAATAGGCGATTTCAGCGAAAGCCCTTTAAAACAATTTATTACCCAAAATTTTAACGTCGATTTCGACAGCCGTAATGCGGTTACGAAAAATTGCTTCAACGAGAGATTTCTTAACCTGGATAACGGCGTTTCCGCCGAATTCAACATGAAAAACCCTTTCGTAAAAAACGGCTCCGTCAATCTGCTTTTATTTTCAAACCAGCCGGGTTCAAGAGGTTACACGCATCTTAACAGATCGTTTAACGATTATTGCCTTTACGATATTTTTTCAAAAAAATTAAAGGCCGACAGCTTCAATTACGGCTTATCCGGGAGCCTTTCGCCCGCTCCGCAAACCGTAAAAGTTTTATATTCCTCCGCGGGCCTGGACAAAAATTATATATCCGGAGCGCCGGCGACTCTTTTATTCGACATTTACAACGCGTCCCGCTCGACGGTGGAAGCCGTCCTCGCGACCGGTGACGAAAGAAGCGGCATACGCGAAGAGCGTATCTTTCTCGCCCCGGAACGAATCAGCCGCCACGAATCTCGGCCGATGATCCTGAGCCGGAATTCCGTCGACTTCGAGTTGCGCGGCGCAGGAGGGATTATTTTAGAAAAAAACGTTCTGAGCGGAACCGTCTTAGCGCCCCGGACCGATTCCTATGCCGTATGCGCTCCGAAAGACGGCAGGGCCGACTCTATAGTTTCAGCGATAAATTTCATTTATTCTCATTACTTAAAAAGCGCTTCATACGCTCAGACCGTCAAAGTCAACCTTGCGTTCGCGCCTGCGAACCCTCTTGCCTACTCCGGATTTAAAGGCATAGTGCTGGACGGTTTCGACATGGCTTCCGCCCCGGAATCTTTCGACGAAACTCTTAAAAGCTATGTCAGATCGGGAGGCCGCGTAATAATATCCGGAGGGTGCATTAGCGATATCTACTCCGCTCGCACGGCAAGCTTCATGAAAGAAATTTTCGGGGCTGATATAAACAGCTCTAAAATTCACGAGTTTGAAATACAAAAGCCTGGCGTAAGAAGCCGTTACTCGAAGAACGGAACATATATTTTCACCTCACCCGACTGGAAAATGGTGCTCAACCCATCCGCCGCCAATTATTTCTCGTCAGCCGCCGGAGATTCTTTCGCGCCTTCAATCGGCGGCGACAATCCTCGTTTTTTCTTCGCCGAAGGCCCGGCCGGCGCAGAAACGCGCATTGACGCAGCGGGGCCGCCGCTGGCAATGTTCGATTCCAAGCTGATACGTAAAAAAATGGGAAACGGGGCTTTTTATTACCTGCCTTACGATTTTTCAGACGAAGTTATTAAAAACTCCATCGAAAATTTTTATATATCTAAAACCGTATTCGGAGATTCGAATAGATCGGTAAAACAACTTCTAAACGGCGAAGCCCCCGAACTCGTAATGTACGATCCGGCCGAAAAAAGCTGGCCTTTAAAGATCGAATATTTCATAATCTTCATGTTCGTTTATATTCTTTCGTTTTCACTTGTATATCTTCACGCGCTCAAAACAAAAACTGGCGGCAAATATATCGCATACAGCGTAGCCGTTACTTTATTTTACTGTTTTCTGCTGGCGGCCGCGGGGTTTTTGATAACCGATTTCAAATACCCTCCGCAGATAGTGAGCTACTGTGAAATTCCTCAGAGCTATGCCGGCCCGGTCATCAGGACCGATTTTTATAAAATATGGGGCGGCGGGGCGAAAAAGCTTTCGCTTGAATTCGATGGCCTTCATCTTTCGCGAGAAACGGCCGGAAGCTACTACAATAAAATAAACTTTACCGACACGCCATGCGGAAATAAAATAGAAGTTTACAGCCCGCTGATTTTTTACCCCGTGATTTTTTCTTCAAGAAATATAAGAGCTGGCGGAGTTGACGGTAAACGCTTTTCGGTTCGAGCCTCGAGGCCGGCCGGAAAGCCATGCCTTGCCGTCAGCTTCGGCCATGGAGCGCTTGAATTTTTGGATGTCCGGGACCGCTCGGCCGTCCTCGTAAAAACTCCCGGCGGATACTTTACCCGCGAACTTTCTCATTCAACCCGCGATTACGCTTTCGACAACTCTTCCGTTCAAAACATTACGGCGGCGCTGAAAGACGTCCAAAAAAATCTCCGCGCAACCGACGCAGGTTTAAATTCGCTAAAAAAACTTTTAAGCGTTTATGAAGAAAAAAGCCTGGATCATTCCGCCGCCGTAATGTTTATTTTAAGCGCCGGTGAAACGGCCGTCAAATCCGACGGCGCGGCAGGCTGCACGACATGTGAAAGAATAGACGTCGCGGCGGTGGCGCTGGATATAGAAAACGAAAAAAATTCCATAGTCGCGGATTATTCTTTTAAAAAAGAAACGGTATTTTTAAATAACGAAGAATATAAAACTTTCACGTTCAATCTTTGCGGATATAAAGACCTCGTATTAAAGTCGGAATCCACCGCCGAAATCGGTCTGACCGCATATATAAAGCTCAACGCTCCCGTTCACGGAGGACCTACTAAGAGTATCGAAAAATTCTGCGACTCTTTCAGCGACTTATTTTCTGACAATTTAAAGATTTACGATTCATTTTACAACGCTTCGAGCATTAAATTTCCTTTCAAGGGTGTTTATGCGACAACTTTTATAAATTTAATGCATGACAATAAGAAAAATTTCGAGTATAATATAGAAAATGGAAATGTCGTTTTCAGGATTAAAAATTTCGAGCATTATTTGAACTATAACCTCTACGATAATAACGACCTTATGCGTTTTTACATCAGACGTCAGGCTCTGGCGCCGGGCGAAACGCTTTCCGGCATAAACGTTACGTTAAAATACGAGTAAAATCGCCCGGAGGTTTTTATGCGGACGCAAATCAAAGCGGAAACGGAAAAAATATCATGAAATTATTATCCGGCAAAAAAAACGGCGTCTTTTTATCGGCCGCCTGCATTATAATTTTAATATTTTTAATATCGGCCGCCTGCGCCCTTCCGGCTTCAGCGCAGACACGCAAAACTAAAAATTTGCAGAAAAGCCTTCAGAACGAAATCACTCTGTCGGCAGGAGTCGGCATCGATAACTCTTTCTTCCCCAATCATCTAAATCCGGTCGACGTTACCGTCAACAACGGCACCGCAGGGAATTTCGAAGGCGAAATACTCGTCGAGGCCGCCGGAAATTTTTACAGGATCACCGGCGTTTTCGTCGGCCCTCGCTCATCTAAAAAATACAGCGTGTTCGCCAAATTCGCGTCTTACACATATTCGATAAAAGTAAGCATAATAAATTCGGAAAACATCGTAATCTACGACGAAAAAATCAGCGTAACGTCCAACCAGCTTAAAGATTACTACATTTTAAGCGTTTCGGAAACGCCTTCTTACGTAAGTTCGCTAAGAAGCATTTCGCCCCCCGAAAAGCGTAAGGAAACCTATAATTATGACACTTACGGCTACGGCGGCTCTTCCGGATATAGCTCTTCTGAAAATTCGAAAGTTATCGTGCATAATATCTCGGCCTCAGAAATGTTTTCCAGCTTCGCCTGCTACGAGCCATACTCGCTCGTCATAATTAACGGCATAGACGTTTCGGTGATGAGCAAAGAGCAGACGAAGGCCGTCATAGAATACGCCGGAGCGGGCGGCGCGCTAATCATAAGCTACGGCGGATTCGTTTCAAGATTGGCCGCGGGCGAGCTGGCTTCAATTCTACCTGTGACCATAAAAGGAAGCGAGGTATTCAACGGCCCCGATTTTTACAGATACGCCGCTTCGCAGAATATAAACGGCGTTCTCAGCGAAAAATTCGACGGCGTAAACATCCCTCTGAGCATCTCCGAGGTAAAGGAAGGCGCCTCGGCAACGCTTAATTTAACGGCGCCCGACGGCAGGGTAGTTCCGCTTATCGCGCACTCCCGTTTCGGCTCGGGAATAGTTTACTACACGGCATTCGATATTTCGCAAATAGACATAAGCCGCATCGACTATCTCAAAGACAATATAAGCGGCATTCTCAAGCAGGGCGAAGACAATAAAGACTTTAAGCTGTCCGTCATATCTTCCGGCTTCGTTAAATTTTCAGAAAAATTCAGCCACTTCGTCACCGAGCCGCCTTCGGCATTTATCGTGCTGTTGCTGCTTATAGCGTTTACTCTGCTGATCGGCCCCGTCTTTTATTTTTATATCAGAAACCGCGTCACTATGGCAAGGCTTATAATAGTCCCGACGGGCGTTTCTGTAGTATTTTTCATAATTTTCAACTGCTTCAACATAGAATTCATGCTAAACAGCCCCAGCGTGGCCGAACTGGCTCTACGGATCGTCGACAACGAAACCATGAAGTCGCACCTTATTTCCAGCGTGGCCATTCTCATGCCGCCAATGTCCGGAGGCGATTACAGCATAGACATGAGCGAAGCCACGCTGATGGGAACGGCCAAAGACTATTACGGAAACCGTGAAAGCGAAATAATAATAAACGAGGATCGCATAAAGCTCATACATCCTCAGATGGACTATCGTTTTTCAAAGTATGCCGTGGTAAAGCAGACCGGCCTTAACGGCAGGTTCAGAGTCGATTACGGCTCCTCAACGATCCGTTCCGACGACGGAGCCATGAAAAAAAACAAGGCGGCGAACGCTTTTAAAAGCATCGACGGCGAGCTGCAGTCTTATATAAACGCCGCCGCGCTTAATAAAAAAGCCAGAATGCTGGAGTCGATAGTTAACAATACGGATCTCGACATTTCCGAATGCCGGGTTTATTACGCCGGCCGCGTTTTTTCTTTCGACAGGCTTGCGCCCGGCGCGAAAAATTCACCAGTCAAAGACGTTTCGTGCGACGCGCATTCGATAAACGATCATTTTTACGCGATATCCGACAGCATAATCGCCGCTATGCCCCAGAACCTGCGTAAAGCCGGCGCCGGATACTCCTACTCGGACGAAGGATTTTTAAAAACGGCCGCCGTATATATCGCCAAAAATTCAGCAAAATCGCCTGTGCTGGTTGGCTATGTCAGGGCGGGCGGAACCATGGGCGAGGCGGTTAAAACATCGGGATGCTCGCTAAACGAGCTGGGTTCGATAGCCATAATCAAATTATAACGCCGCACGGAGGCGGCCCGCCGCTCGATTCTTAAAGCTTTAAGGTGTCGCGGGCCCGGCCGCTAATAATCTAATCGGAGAAATTATATGATAGAAATTAAAAATCTCTACAAATATTACGGCAATTTAATGGCGGTGAACAACCTCAACCTGTTCGTCGAAAAGGGCGAAATATTCGGTTTTATAGGCCCCAACGGCGCCGGCAAGTCCACCACCATAAAAATACTTTCCACGCTTTTAAACCCGAGCGCCGGCCTTTGCAAAATTAACGGAATCAACGTCGTCGACGAGCCTTACAAAGTCAGGCGCATACTCGGCTATATGCCTGATTTATTCGGCCTTTACGAAGAACTTAAAGTCTTCGAATATCTCGATTTCTTCGCCGCGTGCCATAAAATACCCTACAAAGACCGCAACGCCATAATAAACGATATACTCGAGCTGACCGATCTTACCGTCAAAAAAGACTCGCCTGTCGGCGGGCTCTCCCGCGGCATGAAACAGAGGCTGTGCCTCGCTAAAACCCTCATACACGATCCGCTCGTGCTGGTGCTCGACGAACCTGCCTCCGGCCTCGACCCCCGCGGAAGGGTCGAAATGAGAATGCTTCTGAACGAGCTGCGCAAGATGGGAAAAACTATATTCGTATCTTCGCATATACTTACCGAGCTCGCCGATTTCTGCACGTCGGTTGGTATAATAGAAGCCGGCCGCCTCGTGGTTTCCGGCCGCATTGAAGACGTCGTAAAAAGCCAGGGCGTAAACCGCCACATAAAGTTAAAAATAATCGATAACGTCGAACTATGTGAAACTATTCTCAAGTCTACGCCTGAAATAAGCAATATAGAAGCCGCCGTCCTCGAAAAAGTTTTCACTTTCGAAATGCGCGCTGACGACCAGGCGCTCGCCGATCTTTTAAGGCACCTTATACATAACGGCGTACAGGTGGTTTCGTTTTACGATAAAGGCGGCAATCTGGAGGATATTTTCATGAAAGTGACGAAAGGCCAGGTATCCTGAAAATGCCACAACGGCTGATAAAAATATACGAAACGTTAAAGCCGGCGATGATTTTTGAATTCATTTACAGGCAAAACCATGCGCCGCTGGTTTCGTACGCCATTTCAGCGCTCGCCATTTGCGGCTGCTTTTTATTCGGCCAGTGGCCCTACGAGCAGGAAGCGCTCCACAACTCCTTCGGAGACAGGTTTTTTACCGTAATAATGGTTTATACTATTGCGGTCGCTACCGTCTTAGCCACCGGGCACGCCGCGCTTTCAATATCGAGCGAAAAAGAGAAAAAAACGCTCACGCTTTTACGCATGAGCGGCCTGGGCCCCGGCGAGATCGTGTTTTCAAAAGCCGCCGTAAGTTTATGCTTTACGGTATTCATTCTTCTGCCTGCGGCTCCGTTGATTACTATATGCCCTTTTCTTGGCGGAATCTCCGGCCAGGCGATACTTAAAAGCCTTCTGATTTTATTCGTTTCCCTGCTGTTTTACATAAGCGCAGGAATATTCATATCAATCCTGTTCAAAAAAAGTTATACATGCATAGCATTCGCTACGGCTTTTCTTCTGATATTACACTTCGGTTTTTTCATAATCGACGACGCCATAAGTTACGCCTCAGGCGCATCATATTACAGCCGGCATAACTACCGTTATTTATCGGTTTTTTCTCCGCTGGAAATGTGGAGAAGCTTTTTCGATTCTATCCAGGCGGCGGTTACGCCAAACTACAAGCCTTTTTCGCCTGAATCTTACTTCAGCCTCACCAGCGGAGAATCGGCGGCGATATATTTCGGCGCGGCCGTCATATTATTTTATTCCGGCGTGAAAATATTCGAAAATTACCTGAAATGGAGGGAAAATTAGCAGCATGATGATAAATCCCATACTCGGTCGGGAAGTTATAACCCTTTTCAGAAGGCCAAGGACCTACTTCTGGATAACCGTATATATGTCGATACTCACGCTTGTCGTTTTCACGTCCTGGCCGGGGCACTATTCATCCTCCTACGGCCAGGGAGTGATCGATCTCATCCGCACCAGCCGTTACGCCGCGGTGGGAATTTTATGCGTGATGATGCTGCTGATCTTCGTCATTCTTCCGTCTTTTATGGCCACCACTTTCACTCGTGAAAAAGAAGAAAACACGCTGGCGTCACTCGCGGTAACGCAGCTGACCATGTTCGATATAATATCCGGAAAGATACAGGTCGGCGTTTTTTATACGCTTTATCTGATAATGATAACCGTGCCTCTTTTCGGGGCGCTTTACAAGCTCGGCGGCTTCGCGATGAGCGAAATAATACAGGGTTACATGATAATACTCGTTATGTCCCTTGCGATCTGCCTGTGGGCGATGTTTTTTTCCGTAATTTCAGCGACTTCCTACAAGGCGATAAGCCGTTCATACTTTTTTTTCTTTCTTCTGCTGATATTTATGGGCGTTTTTTCGGCATTTCTTCGCGACCTCGGACTCGGCTATATTTTCAGTTCGGCTTATATAAACCCTTTCATGTCCATCGAAGCGATTTTTTTCGGCTCGGCCGGCGGCCGATATTCGAGCTTCAATCTCAACCTTTCAAAATACTCGAGCCAGAACCTGATATTCGGTTTTTTTTATATTGAAACGCTGAAAATCATAGCGTTTTACGGAGCGCTGTCGCTCATTTTCCTGCTTCTTATAATATCGGCCTACAGAAGGCTTCAACATAAATGGCTGTAAATTGAAACACTGCTTTAAAAAGCGCTGAAACGGTAAAGCATATGAACGAAAAACTTAAAAACTTCGCGGACTCCATATCGCCGTTAATTTTTCTAGATTTAATGTTCGAATCTAGAAAAAATGCTACGCGCATGTTAATATATTTCGTAATATCGATCGGACTTATAATAACGGTTTTTTTTATGCAGCTCTCTTATAGCGATCTGTCGCGGGCAGGCATCGTAAACGCATTCTTCATTATAATCTGCGCATGTTCGGCTCTCATAGGCGGAACTTACAGCGCGGCATCCATCACATCCGAAAAAGAAAAAAAGACCCTTACGCTTTTAAGAATGTCAGGAATTTCAGGACTGCAGATAATCACCGGAAAGATAATATCCGGATTCATCTATATGCTCGTTCTTTCTTTGCCTTACATCGTTTTAACTCTTATGATAACCGTCTTCGGCGATTTTAATTTTTTCAGGCTCGCCGGAGGTTTTTTTATGTGGGCCGGATTTACTTTCTTTTACCTCGCTTCAGGCGTGCTTATTTCAATTTTATTCAAAAAAAACGCCTCGGCCAATTCGTTTTTTTATTTTTCCATGTTCGCGCTTCATTTTTTGATTTTTTTACTTGATGAGTGGTTCTACAGGCCTTTGTACGATTATAACTCCTATAAATTTTTCACCAATCTTTCGCCTATAGACGTTTGGGTCAATTACTCTTCGTCTCATATTTACGGTTCCGCCTACTATGGGAACGACGGATTGTCGAGCATTTTCGGCAATGCCGTTCCGGATTACGCGGTCATAACCCTTTTGTATATTTTGTTTTCAATTATATTAACGCTTTTCGCGGCGAACATATTCGAAAAATATTTAAGATGGCGGGAGGATTAGCTTATGAGCGAATTTAGCCTGAAAAATATGCTCGAATACAGACAGATAGTATATAAAAGAAACGTAATATACGCTATCATTTCGAGACTGAACTACTTCGAAAGGCCGTATACCGGCATAATTGCCGACATTTTCAACGAAACCGCCGGCGAGCATTTTTACAAATCTTATTGCGCAAACGATTATCTCGGAAACCTGGATAAGATAAGCCGGAGGCTTTCGATATTCTGGTCTCTGACGCGCTCCAACCTCTTTAAAAGCATAGCGGCGGAAATAAACTCTAAAATTGAAAAAAATTACGATTACTTTTTTCTGGTCTCCAACTACTCCTTGACCGAATATATTTTCTGGCACCGCTGCGAAACCGATCAGGAAATACTAAAATACCGTTCGCAGGACAGCGTCGAGTCGCTTACGGCTTCGGTGCTCAGAAAAAAAGCCGAAGAGACCTATAAAAAAGGCCACTTCGAAGCCGCCATCGAAGGCTTCAAACAGGCGCTCGAATTGACGCCCGGAGATTTTACAATACTTTTCCAGCTCGGCATGTATTATTTCTTTGAAAAAGCCGACCACATAAAAGCCGCCGATTGTTTCGCCAGATGCGCGGACCACGCCCGGGGAATATCGGCTCGCGTCGAAAGCATGGCCCGCTGTTTTGCCGCGCTTATCACCAGGCTCAAGGCGCTTCACAGGCAAGATGCGGATATGGCCAGAGACGCCCTTCTAATTTGTGAAAACGCCCTCAAAACAGATCCGGACCTGCTTATGGCGCGATACGCTCGCCTGCAGTCTATCGCCGGGCTTTGCGCCTTCGAAAACCGCGGAGAAGATTTCAATAAAAACGCAAAAGACCTTTTCGACGCGGAATACAATTTTCTTCTGCAGGCCCTTCTGGATCACGCCTTCGATCCGGCACTTGAGTTGCTTGCTTCCATGGCCGGTTCCAGATACGACCGCTCCCTGGAAACCTGCGTTCAAAAAATTGAGCAAACCGCTCAGAAAATAGCCGGAATTCCTCATAAGCTCGAAACCAACGCCGATACGGCCAGAGTATTTCAGCTCCAGAAAGAGTTCAAGTCGATACAGGAATATTTCAAAAAAAACAAGACCTTCTCCGATATAGAAGAGATCTTAAAACGGCTCGAAAAAGTCCGTGAAAGCATAGATTCCGTAATGCTCAACAACCAGGCCCAGCAAAAGTTCATGCAATTCAAGCAATTCTGCTCGGCGATTACAGTAGAATACGGCAAAGATTTCGGCGACCGCATGAAACCCTATAACGAAGCCTTAAAAAAACGCGAAGAAATAAACTCGCGGCTCGAAACTTTAACCGGCAAATACTTCGTCCGCGCCCAGGCCTCCGAAAACTCCGACGCGGCTTCTGCCGAAGACAAGCCCGCAGGCTTAAAAAGGAACGCGGAAACTGAAAACGCAGTAAAATCAAAGGCCGCCTTAATAATTTTTTCCTCGCTTGAAGCCATTATAGTCTTTTCATGGCTGGTTTTCGGAATGCTCGGCTTCGTGAACTTCGTCATGACGAGCGTAATAAATATTTGCCTGGCTCCGGCTTACCGCGCTATGAGCGCCGAAATATTTTATTTTCTGACGCAGCTTCAAATAGACGAATTAAAAAGGGAATTATCTAAAATAGAGCTCAAGCTCGATTTGAGCAATAATATGCCCGGCGAAGCCGAGCTGAGCGCCCGTGAAAAATACGCAAAACAGATTGCCTCGCAATTTTCGATTTCACATATAGACGCGCGCAATATCCTCGAATCTGCGCTGGCCGGCGATTTCGAAAAAATGAAAGCGATAGCCAGGACGCTCTGCCGCCGGACATGAACCGTATAATAAAAATAGAACTTGATTTATACTTATGAATTTAATATTAAAACTGGATAATTACATAACTTCGTCGTTCGTCGACAGATTTCAAAATCCTTCCGCCAGAAAGGCAGCGGCCGCTCTCACCCATCTCGGAGACGCCGTGGTCCACGCTCCGCTCTTCCTTTATTTCTATCTTTACTGCTCCGAAACGCTGAAGCAATTCGCCGCGGCCACTTTTTTCTCCACCATAATAGGCGTGCTTATATTATACGCGGTGCGGCTCACGTTCAAAAGGCGCCGCCCTATCGGAGATATGCCCAAAGAATTCGCTATAGTTCCGATGATTGAAAACTATTCGTTTCCATCCGGACACGCCCTTAGAAATTTTTTATTCTGCGTGACTGCGTATCATTTTTTCGGAATATATCATTCCATCGCGCTCTTTTTTTTCGCTGCCTTTATTACCTCCACGCGAGTGTACCTGAAGCTCCATTATTTTTCAGATATTCTCGCCGGCGGCGCGCTCGGAATGGCCACGGCTTATTTTTATTTAAAAACGGCCGTTTAATTAAAAATTAACTAATAAAAATAAAAGGGGTATTTTTATGAACAAACTCAAAAAAACATGGTATTTTTTCTTCTTGCTATTGACGGTTTTCAGCTTTCAGGCGGTTTCGTCGGCCGCCGATTTTTCGGTTCCGAACGATTCTTTTAATTCCATTAGAATCATCCGCGACGAATACGGCGTGCCTCACGTTTACGCTAAAAACATATTCGACCTTTACTTCGGCTACGGTTATGTGACCGCGGAAGACCGCCTCTTCCAGATCGAAATGCTGCGCAGATCGGTTTGCGGAACCGTTTCAGAAGCGCTCGGCAAAGATTTTATCGAACTTGACAAATCCGCTCTGCGCGACGGTTATTCGATAGCCGAAATCGAAGAGCGCATAAAAAAAATAGAACCCGTTTGCGCAAAACTTCTTGAAATGTTCGCCATGGGCGTTAATAAAAAAATAGCCGAATTCGAAAAAACTCCCGGCTCCATGCCTTACGAATTCAAAAAATTCGGGTTCAACCCTCAAAAGTGGGACGCCGCGGCCGTGGCTTCGGTTTACATAGGCACCATGGCCGTCAGGTATTCCGATTTCACCTCCGAAATGGACAATATGAACCTTCTTAACAAACTTAAAGCGAAATTCGGCGATAAAAAAGCCATGGAAATTTTCGAAGACGTCACGCCCATAAACGACGACAACTCGCCCACCACCATAAACGAAACCGGCTGCTCTCAATCTTACGGCAAGGCTTCGCTGAGCGGGCCGGAAAACGCCGGCTCAAATAGCCTGCGTCAGCTTTATTCAAACGGCGGAGCATACCGCGCCGCGCTTAAAAGCGCCAAATCTGCGCTGGCCAGACTCGGCATGCCGGTCAAACTCGGCTCTTACACATATCTCGTTTCCGGCAGCCGCTCCGCCACCGGAAACGCTATACTCGCTTCCGGCCCGCAGATGGGCTTTTTCACTCCCGCATATCTTATCGAAGTGGGCCTTCACTCGCCTGAAATAGATATCGTCGGCGCCACCACTCCCTGCTACATGAATATAATGTTCGGAATGAACCGTGACCTGGCCTTCACCGCTACGGCTGGCGTAGGGAATCTGACCGACGTTTACGTCGAAAAATTGAATCCCGAAAACCCCGATGAATACTTATTCAATAAAGAATATAAAAAATTCGAAAAACGCCGGTTTGAAATCAATGTAAAAGGCCGCAAACGCCCTTTAAAAGTGGAATTTTTAAGAAGCGTCCACGGGCCGGTGTTTGAAATCGACCGTAAAAACGGCGTGGCTTATTCTAAAAAACGCGCGTGGGAAGGCCTCGAGCTCAATTCAATGTTCGAATGGATGATGGCTGTCAACGCTAAAAATTTCGGAGAGCTCAAATATCATTTTTCTAAAAACCCCATTTCCATTAACATGCTCGCGATCAATAGAAAAGGCGAGGCATACCACTTTCTGAGCGGAAGATATCCCGTCAGAAATCCGCGTTTCGACGACCGCCTTCCTCTTCCGGGCACCGGTGAAGCCGAATGGCAGGGTTTTTTCCCCGGCGAAACAAACCCCTCGTCCAAAAACGAAACCGAAGGTTTTATAGCGAACTGGAATTCCAAACCGACACGCGATTTCAGAAACGGCGATCTGGCCACGCAGTGGGGCCCCGACCAGCGCACGGCTTTCATCCAGGATCAGCTGCGCTCGCGCGAAAAATTCGATCTCGCGGCCCTGTACGAAATCCATAAAAAAATCGGATATACCGACCTGCGCGCCTATATTTTCGCCCCTATGATGATTAAATTTTTAGAATCGGATTGCGCGACCCCCTATGACGAATCCGTGAACACCTGCCTGAAACTTCTTAAATCATGGAATTTCGAGCGCAGCGGCGGCGCGGACGGCCGTTACGATTCACCCGCGGTCGCCCTATTCGACGCGCTATGGCGCGAAACCATGGATTCGCTTTTCGCCGACGAACTCGGCGACATGCTCTGGACGGTGGAATCGGAAACCTTCTGGACCCAGTCGATATTGCTTTACTACACTCTCAGCCGCGCCAACGGCGCTCAGGCTTCGCTGAACCACGATTATACCAACGGCGCCGGGCTTAAAACCTTGCTTACGGCCGCCTGCGAACGCGCCGTCAAGAAACTCGCCGCAGAATATAAGACGAACGATCCCCGAAAATGGCTCAAACCCGTCCAGATGATGGCGTTCGAGACCTGCAATTTCGTCAAGGTCCCGCAGGCCCAGGCTTCCGATATCATAGAAGTTCCAATGGTCAACCGCGGAACAGAAAACCATTTCGTGGAGCTCGGTCCCGACTACACCATCGCCTATAACATAAATCCTCCGGGGCAGTCGGGCTATAAAGCCTCCAACGAAAAGGCCGCTTCGAAACACACCCGCGACCAGCTTGACCTGTTCAAGGATTATAAGGGATTCAAGCCGATGAGGTTCGAAATCAAAGACGTCATCAAAAATAAAAGCGCCGAAAAATTTATTTTTAAGAATTAAATGACTTCCATAAAATCGTAACTAAAAAACTGACGGAAAACTGAGGCTAAAAAATTCGATTATGCTGCCGATTAATTATAAAGGACAAGCCGAATTAATTAAAGAGGTGATATCAAATGTCGAAGCACTATATTTCCAACTCACTCGTAGCAAAATTCATGCAGAGACTTCAGCAAAAAATCGAATCCGACGGCGTCGTCAGTAAAGGCGAATTCAACAACTTAATGCAGGAAGTGTTAAACGAACATAACACTTTTTTTAAAGGCTAGCATTTTTCAATGAAAATAAATAATTGCGGCATAACCGTTTCTCAGCAATCCTCGGAACGGCAGCCGCAAACCGATATAATGCCGGTAACGGCATATAAAACCGACATAATATATAACGGATTGGCTTTTTTTACAAAGCATAATCCGTTTTATACGGTTTTATTTTACTTTTTCGTTTCATATGTAATGACTTACGTAATCGGCATCTTAACGGGACAGCTCAACGGCGGCGGCGGAAGAAATCCCATGTACACTTATATACTGGACAACCTTTGCATGGGAATTCTCGCTCCCATAGGCGCCGGCCTCATCACCAACCTTTATAAAAAAATATCCGCGGCTACAGAAATAATCGGCTCGAAACGCATTATCAAGGACGCCGATCTTCCTTCGTATCAAGCGCTTTTAAATAAGTTCGACGCAAAATTCAACAACTATTATATAACCGCGGCGAGCGCCGTATCGGCACTTTTTATAAGCGGTTTCATATATTTTCACCGAAAAACCTCATGGCTGGGTATCGCAGGCGGCATAACCGGAATATACGATTCGATCTTCGTTTTTCTGAATTTCGCCATGATCATTACCATCGTATACAAGTCGTGCATAACGATCTGGCTAATTCAAAAAATAATCGCCTTCGACATCAACATACGCCCGATGCACCCGGATCACGCCGGCGGATTGCGTCATATAGGTTCCCTTTCAATGGCGGTAAATTATTTTTTAATTTTAGTCATGTTCTATTTCTCGCTGCTGCTAATATTCGACGCCTTCGCGCAACGCTTCATTTTAATTTACCTTATCTTTTACGTATTCACTTTCTTCATTTTCTTCGCTTCGCTTTACGAAGCGCATAAAAAAATGCGGCGGGTGAAAGACGAAGCGCTGGAAAAATTAGAAAATACTTCAAACCATTATTATTATAAGCTGGTTACAAGCGCAGGCGCGCTCGGAATTTACGATCTCGACTCCGCCGACGAAATAATAATGGTCGACAACCTCTACACCATCGTCGAAAAAATGCCCGTATGGCCTTTTAACATTAACAATATCATTAAATTTTTCTCCGTTTTTATTACGCCTTTCATTATTTTCATAATAAGCCTTCTCGCCAATACGGACAGCATTTTATATAACTGGAAAATCATTTTCAACCTTCTGTCAAAATAATTTAACTATCTTTTTTCCGGCTTATTTCATTCAGACTTATAAATCAAGCTCAAAGCGGGCTTGATAGTTTTGGCACATTAATTGCTTATTAATAAGTGTGTTTAAAGTACTAAAATTATCAGGCAACGGAGGTGCAACCAGTATGCAAAACAACGATAAAACCGTAATGACCGCAGATTTTGACGGTATAACAAACTGGCCGGTACACGACACTGAAACCGAAAAAGAAGAATATTACTATTCGGTCGACCTGTAATAACATTTAATCATAGTGAATAATTTTTAAGCAATCGCATATTCTCGTTTGCTTAAAAATCATTCAATAAATCATTCCTGTGGGCGAACGCCCTTGTTGAGCAATCAACACAAAAACAAATCCGGGACGAAAATTTTTTCGGCCCGGATTTGCTTTTATAATGAATTATTCAATTGTGATTTGATTATTTCTTGCCGATTGAGGACGGCTAGTTGCTTCTTCTGTCTCCGAAAAGTCTCAGTAAATATAAAAATAAATTTATAAAATCCAGATAAAGAGCCAGAGCGCCCATAATAGCTTCTTTCTGGTCTTCTTCGGTGCCTTCGTTGCCGATTATATTCATTTCTTTGATGCGCTGAGTATCATAAGCCGTAAGGCCGACGAATACGAAGATGCCGAGATAAGTGGTGATCCAGTAAATGGTGCTGCTCGCCATAAATATATTGAATATCGAAGCGATTATAAGCCCCACCAGAAGCATGACGCATAAATTACCTATAGTCGAAAGATCCGACCTGGTAAAATATCCGTAAGCGCTCATTATGCCAAAGGTGGCCGCCGTCAGGAAAAAAGTAGAAGCGATCGACGCCGATGTATATATGATAAATATCGAAGAAAGCGTCACGCCGTTCAGTATGGAATAAACGAAAAACATCGTCGTGGCCGTCATGGCCGACATTTTATCGACCGCCGCAGAAAGATACCACACCAGAGCGAGTTCGCCGATTAAAAGTCCGTAAAATATGGGCGGATTGCCGAAAATCATTTTTAAAAGCGGTACGCTCGAAGAAACATACATGGCAGTGAGAGCCGTAGCCGTTAGAGCCGCCGCCATCCACATATATACCTTGTTCATGAAACTGAGCTGCTCGGCCGCCACCGCCGCCGCGCTCATAGAACCCCGGGAATCGCGTTGAAAATAACCGAATTGATGGTCCATCGATGCCTCCTTATTAATTTTATTTATTATCGGTTGTTTTTTTAATAAACCTTAAGTTAAAATTCATTCTCATTTAATTATTATACCACTAAATCGCTAAAAATTCAATAAAAAAGTGTGAACCGACGCGCGGCGAGAGTATTTCTAAATGGCGCCGAGCGCTTCCGCGAAAGCCTTTACGGTTTTATCGAGACACTGACGGTCGTGGGCGTAAGATATGAAATTAGCTTCGAACTGCGAAGGCGCCATGTAAATCCCCCGGTTTAACATCTCGTGAAAAAACCTTGAAAATTTAACGGTATCCGATTTTTTGGCGCAATCGGCGCATACCGGTTCTTTATCGGTAAAAAAGAGCGTAAACATAGAGCCCTTGCGGCTTACAAAGATTTTTTCGCCGCGTTGCTTAATTATGGCGTTCATGGACTCTTCTAAAAATTTTCCCTTTTCCTCGAGCGCAGGATAGATTTTATCTTTATTTTTAACCAGCGTCCTCAGCATGGCGATACCGGCCGCCACCGCGAGAGGATTGCCCGACAGAGTTCCGGCCTGATACACCCCGCCCTCAGGGGCGACGTTTTTCATTATATCGAGCGATCCGCCATAACAGCCTATCGGAAGCCCGCCGCCTATGATTTTTCCGAGCGTGACGATATCCGGCGAAACGCCGTACAGTTCGCAAGCGCCGCCCGGGGCGAGCCTGAACCCGGTCATTACTTCATCGAAAATCAGAAGCGTTCCATGCTTTCTGGTGATGGTCCTTAAAAATTCCAGAAACCCTTCGCGCGGCTTTATCAAACCCATATTTCCAATCACGGGCTCCAGAATGACCGCCGCAATCGAATCGGGATGACATTTGAATATCCGCTCGACGTCTTTTTCGTCATTAAAACGAGCCGTAAGAGTAAGTTTGGCCAGATCCGCCGGAACTCCCTTCGAATTCGGAACGCCCAGCGTTTGAGCGCCGGAACCGGCCGCCACCAGCAGCGAATCGCAATGGCCGTGATAGCAGCCGTCGAATTTCAATATCATATCGCGCCCCGTATGGCCCCTGGCCAGCCTTAAAGCGCTCATCACGGCCTCCGTGCCGGAATTGACGAACCTCAATTTCTGCATGGCCGGGTAAATAGCGTTAACCAGCCTGGCCAGATCGTATTCGGCAACCGTCGGCGCCCCGAAAGATGCGCCCGATTTAAGCGCTTTCTGCACCGCTAACCTTATATTTTTATGAGTGTGCCCTAAAATCATCGGCCCCCACGACATTACATAATCTATATATTTGTTGCCGTCGATATCCTTTATAAACGGGCCTTTCGCGCTTTTTATATAGCGCGGAACGCCGCCCACGGATAAAAATGCCCGCGCCGGAGAATTCACCCCGCCGGGGATTATTTGCTTTGCCTTCTGATGGTACCTCTCGGAAAGTTTAGGGGTTTTCATATAGACACGCTCCCGTCTTTTATCCAGCGCGCAAGTTCGTTGGCGTGGTATGTAATTATAAGGTCGGCGCCGGCCCTTTTGATCGATGTCAGTATTTCGACGGCCGTTTTTTTCTCGTCCAGCCAGCCGTTTTGCGAAGCGGCTTTTACCATGGCGTATTCGCCCGAAACATTATAGGCGCATACCGGCATCTTAGATTCGGCTTTCACTCTGTATATAATATCCAGGTAAGAAAGCGCCGGCTTTACCATTACTATATCCGCGCCCTCCTCCAGGTC
>JAKPTH010000680.1 GCA_029571125.1 bacterium | reverse complement strand
CATGCTGTCTTCGAAGCTGCAGCCGGCTTCTTTTTCCAGGTTGAGCTCGATGCCGGATTCCTTTAAAAGCTTGAGCATTTTTAAAGCGTTTATGGCCACCTTGCGCATGTGCACCGGCCCGTGATCGTTATGATCGAGCCTTTTAATGGAGACTATGTTGGCGTAATCCTGCAGATGCTGTATTTCGTCGTCGGCGAGTATTATCTCCGCGGCCTTTAAGACCCTGCCGGACACCATTGCCAATATTTTAGAGTCCAGCGACACTTCTTTTGGCGATTTCATCGGTTTACCATTCCCTTCTTAATAGTTAGCGATAAATATTATAACAGATTTTTATGATTAAGTAAAAGAGTTAATGACTAATTAATTAACGTATAGCGCTTGTGAGATCGAATATCGGAAGAAACATCGCTATCGAAATAAAGCCTATAAAAAGCCCCATCGTTATAATAAGGGCGGGTTCTATAAGCGATATCACTCCGTCGATGGCAATTTCGACTTCATACTCGAAAAAATCCGAAGCCTTTATTAAAAGCTTAGGCAGCGTTCCGGTTTTTTCCCCGGTCTGGATCATCTTGGTAACTATGGCCGGAAATTCAGGCTTGCCTTTGAGTATATCGTACAGCGTCAAACCCTGTGAAACGCCTCCTTTGAGAGAGACCACTATCTTTTTAAGCACGGTGTTCTCTACTATGTTTTCGCATACTTCAAGGCTTTTCAGTATCGGAACGCCGCTGGTGAGAAGCGTGGCGAGCGTCCTTATGAATCTGGCTATGGTGGATTTCATGATCATGTCGCCGAATACGGGCATCCTTAAAGCGAATGCGTCGAAAGCGCCGCGCGCCCTGTCGTTATTGTTTATAAGCCATCTGAAAAGAAAAACGAACGCTATTAAGCCGGCTATTATCAGCAAATAATAATTTTGCATAAATTCGCTCGTTTTCATCAATAAAACCGTCGGCGCAGGAAGCGCGGTCTTGGCTTTAGCGAAAACTTTGGTGAATTTAGGGAAAACGTAGGCGACCAGGAAAAAAATTACGCTCACCGCTATCGCGCTCAAAGTAACCGGATAAATCATCGCCGACTTGACCTTGGACCTTATTTTAGTGTCGCGTTCAGAAAATTTGGCGATACGCTCCAGCACTTCGTCGAGGCCGGCTCCCGTTTCGCCCGCCTTAATCATGTTGGCTGCGACTTCGTCGAAAATCTGCGGATGACGGGATACCGCGTCGAAGAAAGTCTGGCCGGTCGCGATTCGAGTTTTTATGTCGTTAATGACCGACTTGAAATGCGGGTTCTGCGTCTGGTCTATAAGGGATTCGAGGCTTTCTATAAGCGTAACGCCGGCGGAAATAAGAGTGGAAAGCTGTATGTAAAAATAGGTGACTTCCTTCTGCGTGATCCGACTGAAAAAAAGGCCCGCCAGAGAGGATGATTGCCTGGCCTTTTTCTGCACTTCCTTTATTTCGATAACGTAATAACCTTTTTCGATGAGGGAATCCGCGAGCGCGCCGGAGCTTGGAGCTTCGGCGTAAGCCGACTGGACCTTGTCGCCGCGGTCCGAAAACTTATATTCAAATAATGGCATATGCTTCACCCGTCCTGCAAAAAATAAAATAAGCCTGGCTGCCGGCCTCGCTAGAATTTAATTATGTAAGCCTTTATGGCCTGCTCCTTGCCTTTAACGAAAAACGGCGGGAGCGGTTCGCATTTGAATTTGTCGCTGACGGCGTTATAAACGCTTTCGTTGACGACTATTTCGTTGTATCCGGCCTTCGCCTGGAGCCTGGCGGCCAGGTTTACCGTATCGCCTATGGCGGTGTATTCCATACGGTCGAGCGAGCCGACGTTTCCGACGATCGCTTCGCCGGTGTTTATCCCTATGCTGAAACTCACCTCGAC
>JAKPTH010000626.1 GCA_029571125.1 bacterium | reverse complement strand
GCAGTTTAAATATTTGCAATCATAAAAAGCATTGGTTTCGATTTTACCCACGCCATCTGGTACCTTAACTGCTCCACTTTTTCTTAATGGACATTTTATTAAATTTGTTTTATGTTTGTTATATAAAATTCCGTCCTGGCTTGAGTATACGCTATTAGCAAATGAAACCTCTATAGTTTCTAAAGAATTACATTGCCAGAAAATATCAGTTCCAATGCTGTTAACTAAATCAGGGATATATATTTCTTTCAGATTTGAGCACCGGTTGAAAGCATAATCGCTTATGCCTTCTACTTTATCGCCGATTGTTACCGCCACGAGATTCGTACAATTTATAAAAGAATTCACACCTATAGTTTTTACGTTGTTGGAAATGGTTACATTATTCAAAAGAATACAATTTTCGAATGCCCAATTATTAATAAATTCAACGCTTACAGAAATTGTAAAATTATTAGTAACCTTTTGTGCCGGAAACTTAAGCAGCCGAGTTTTATTCTTGTTATATAATATTCCTTCGTGAGCGCTAAACTGTATATTGTCATCATTAACATTTATGGATGTTAAATTGAGGCAATTGTTAAACGAAATATCATCAATTGAAGCAACTTTAGAAGGGATTATTATGTTTTCCAGGCCTGATGAAGAAAATGCCCTCAAACCAATTGTAGTAAGATTAGATGGCAAATTAATGCTTTTTAAATTTATGCATCCTGCGAATGCGTCATTTTCAATAGCCGTTATACTATCAGGCAGATTAATACTATTTATGTTAATGCAGCCTAAAAAAGAATTGGCGCCAATAATGGTAACCGGTTTATTATTAATCGTAGATGGAACAGTAAGATTATTTAAACACAAACTATGAATCGGAATTACGCCAATCGAAGGAAGGCGATGCCCTGTAATTTTTATGCCATCGCCAATGTCCTGCCACAAAAAATAATTTGGATCCGAACCTTCGGTTACTATCATATAATGAGCGCTTATGATTTCTGAATCGACGAGTCCGGACTTTAAAGCAACCACTTTTATTGTAGTAGTTTGAGTAATTTTCAATGATGTACTATAAATTAATCCATTTGTCAGCGAAGGAGTTGTTCCATCGAGCGTATATTTAATTATAGAGTCAGAAGTGGCGCATGCTAAAGATACTTCGGTGGAATGTAAAAATATTCCGCCATAAGGGGTTAATGTCGGAGCTTCTGCCACATTGATAATTTGATTAAAATCGATACTTGATTTGAAGCCTGGTCTGAATCCTATGTAGGTCCATCCATCGCCCGATGTTCCACAACTGCTTCTTCCGGAGCACATCAGATAATAATTTGGAGTTCCATATGAACATCCGCATTTAATATTCCTGTTGGCCTGATTAGTGCTATGAATCGGATCAAGTGTTCCCGACGGTTCAGGATAAATCGAAGTGTCTGGATTCCACCATTGATCACGACACATATTAAAAACATTTCCAGCAATATCATTTACGCCATAATAACCTTGCGGATTATAATTCTGATTTGACGAGAGCGTGCCATATTGACCCTGCAATGGGCGTTCACCCGACGATAGATAATTCCAGTTACAATAATTATCTTCAGTTGGAATCAACGTTCCCCACGGGTATATTTTATTTAAAGCATCATTGATATTCCAATTTAAAAATTTTACTCCTCGAGATGCTTTTTCAAATTGAGCTTCGGTCGGCAAGAACTGACCACCCAAATCAGTGCTATCAGCCGCTGCGTATTGGTTTCCTGTCATAAGCCAATAACAATAGCGTTTAGCGTCATTCCACGATACATAAACCGCCGGATGATCAGGATAATTCTGACTTTTATTATTCGTGCCTTCAATATCTGTATCCCATGTCCATCGTCCCTGTATAATTGGTGCATCTGGAGAGTTACGCCAAGTTTGGAACTGCTGATTACTAATTGCAGATTCGGCCATAAAATAAGAATTCATTCTTATGACTGTAGGCGCTCCTCCATAAGTTCCATCGCCGCGGTCGAACGGTCCGGCTGGTATTTTAATCATTTTAACGCTTCCGTCACGAATACAGCTATATTTTCTAAATCCTCTTATGTTTTCACCTTCAAATGCAAGTCCGGCTGGTGTCGTTTCAGACGCCCATGAAAGATTGATAGAGCCTTTCATATTTGAATTTATACTATCAATTACGGTAATAGTTATACCATTGGCGGCTCGAGAATTGCGCACATAAACAAATGCCTTACCTTCGTTAAATGCATCGACAGTGTAAGTTGCATTGTTATTGTTTTCAAATGGAGAACCGGCAATTGGCTGCCCAAAAGCGTCGCGTGTTAAGTCGTTATCTCTGATACCTTTACCTTCCCATGTCACAACACCCGCAGTTGAACTTATAAATAAAGAGCCACTCCCCTTGTAGCTGTTATTGAGAGAAGTTCCTGTTTTCGCTGTAATGCATAACTCAATATGTCCGCCTTCTTCGGTTGAATCGCCTTCATCCCATCCGTTTTCGGCATTAAAATTTTTCACGGTTTTTGCGGTAATGCTGAAATTAGGCTGCGGTTGATTATAGTATATCGTATAAATGCTGCTGATTAATCCCGAATTCAGATAACAATTTTTATAAGCCATAGCCTTAACGGTCGAGCTTTGCGTAACGCAGAACGGCGAAGAATATGTATTGCCGTTGGTTCTCGATGGTTCGCTTCCGTCGGTTGTATATTTGATAATCGCGTTTTCGGTGGTACAGGAAATGCTTACGAATACTGCGTTAGCGTAACTGCCTGAAGCCGGAGTTATAACAGGGTCAGCCGCGCGCTCAGTCGGAATATTAATTTTATATGATATGCTTGTTATTTCTGAAGTTTTCATGTCTTCTCTCGCGGCATAAGCGGCTATAAAGCTCGAAGAATTCAATATAAGCGGCGCTTTATATATTTGTGAAGGAAGCACGGCCGATTCAGTGTCTTTAACGGCGTAATAAATTGTCGCACCGGGCGTTTCACATAAAAGTTCGACCGCTAATGTTTCAAAATATTCGCCTGCGGCGACATTAAATTGAACCGGTTTAACCGGAAATAGAACTTTATAATTTGCAGAAACTATTTCAGAATCCGCCATTTCGGCTTTATAGGCAATAGCCTTAAGAACAGTATTTGAAGTAAGTTTTATTTCGCCGGTATAAAGCGAGCCGGAAGTTTGAGACGGCGTTGTTCCGTCGAGAGTGTAATTAATAGATGCGCCGGCCGTAGCACAGGCTATCCGTACCGCCACGGTTTCGTTAAATTCGCCTGCGGCAGGGCTAAAAACCGGTGTTTTTACCTTTTCCGGTATTTTTATATTGTACGCGGCCGAAATTATTTCGGAGGTCTCCGCGCCTTCACAGGCCGCGTACGCACTTATTATTTCAGAGGTCGCAAGCTTTATCGGGCCATGATATAAAAGATTAGCGCCGGCGATATCAGTAGAAGACGTATCGCCTAAAACATAAAAAATATCAGCATCGCTGAAAGCGCACGAAAGAAAGACTTCTATTGTCCGGTCATAAAAACCGGATGGCGGCAAAATTAACGGCGGCGGAACTTTTTCGAGTTTTAATTCAGACTTATAAATATCTCTGTAAAAACCTGAGTTTTCAGCGGCATAATAAGAAATTCTAATTTTGTAAAAACCAGTTAAATCTCCGGCCGAAAGAGTTATTAAATGATCGCCGAGCGCTACCGCGCTTTCTTCTTTTATGGTTTTATCAAAAACGCCCGGTATTTCGGAGCGCATAATTATTACATTCGCTTTAAGAGGCGTCAATATGTCCGTCGTCCATCTTAAAACAACCGCGTCATCGAGCTTTTTCAGGGCCACAACAGATACGATGTCGGGCATGTAGATTATCGATTCCTTTGCAATATCGCGGTATGTCCCAATTCCTTCGGAAATGAAATAGGATATCCTTACCTTGAAAGTATTGGCGGGAAATTCGGCATTCGGAACAGTTAATGAATGGGCTTTCAAAGGCGTAGTCACCGTTTCATAAATCACTTTATCATAGACGCCGGGGATTTCGGACCCCATTAAAACAACGCGCGCACCAATAAACGTAGCCGCGCCGCAAAGCCATGAAATCACATAGTCGCCGCCGCGTTTCTTTACTATTGTCGCATCGGTTATTACGGGAACAAAAACCGACAGATCGAGCTGAACGACTATATGAAAATCTGCGCTGACAGTTTGCCCCGATTCAGAATAGGCTGCGCTTAGAACTACTTCGCCGGTCTGGAAGGGCGCTTTGTAAGTAAAATTCTCAACCGCGCCGCCGCCGGATTTAACGCTCCAGGAAGCCGAAACCTCGCGCGTTGTAAAATCTGAATATTCTGCGACCGCGCTGACTGAAGAAAGATCGTACGATGATGAAGTTTTCACATTTGCATAATTTTTTGATAAAGTAAGCGAGTTTAGAGATTTTACTATCGTGTATGTACCCAATGAAATTATTGAATTTACACAGCCGGATTTGACCGCTACCGCTTTTATGGTCGTGGTCGAACCGACCGTTATAGGCGCCTGATAATAAACTCCGTTGATTGGATCGCTTCCATCGGTCGTGTATTTGATAGCGGCGCCCGCCGTAGCGCATGTTATCGAAACCGTTTGCGTCCTGGAGTAAACAGATGGCGGCGGCGTAAACATAGGCTGGGCTGCAATTTCACGAATATCGTTTGAAATATTCACTTCAACAAGCGATTTTATATCGGTAGTGTTTTGCGTGAGCGTTACGCCCTCTTTAATTACTATCTGCTGATTAACGATAGTGGATGAAATCGCAGGGTCGCCGCTTTTAATGACGTTAATATAACTCGTGAAAAGCTCCGTGACATTGTTAAATGAAGTTATGGAATTTTTAACGGTTTCGCTGACGGAGTTGTTCTGGTTTAAGCCGACTAAAGTTTGAACGACCGTTTTAACGGCCTCTATTTTTGTTGCCGCATCGGTTATTTGCGCTTCGATCGCTTTTTCGAAATCAGTTTTACCGTTGTAGTCGATTACAGTGTTGTTAGTGGCTATCGCCACCGCCGGCACTCTGGAGCGGTTTTCCATTATTAAAAGTGTTCGTGCCGTGGATTCTTCGTTGATATTAACTCCGGTCAGGGTTATTTTATCGGCTCCTATTTCAGAGGCTTTCGGTATGCGTCCAAGAAGATTTTTATAAATAATTTTGCCAGATGAATTTTCTTTAATGATAACCAGCGCGAATTTGTCTGACGTTGACGGACTTACGTTAATAATCGTTTTGTAGGCGCTTTCTGAAGTGAAGCCAGCCGTGCCGACCTCTAAACTCTGGTTATCAAGATCGACAACGCTTATAGTATGCAATGAATTATTAAAATAATAATCAGGTTTTGCTGCCGAATAAATTGCTGCGGAGGGAATTGAATTTGATAAAGCTATCGAACCGCTAATTTCGATTTGCGCCTGGAGCGTATTAAGATTTATTTGAGTGCGTTCGTCGGCGGAAGTTTTGTCGCCGCCCACTAATTTTCCGCTTATAAAACTGCCGGGCCCTCCGCATGCGGATATTAAGAAAAGTGATAACAAAATCAATATTATAAAAATAAAAGGCAATTTATTGGATTTCAAACGCTGATTCCTCCTCAAAAGAACACATTGTATTAATCTTTAAAAATTAAAATCTTTATAAAGCTTATCTACAACTTGTTTAATTGCGTATGTCATAACGCCGCGGTGACCGTGAAATAAACCGAATACCCGGTGCTTTTTTGTCACGGAGGCTGAGTTTTTAAATTTAATATTGTTGGCGCGCGCATCGTAAATAATCGTTGAAAGCGATATATTAAAACGATTTTCAAGCCCGAAAAACCAGAAATCAATATAAGAGCCTGCAATGTTGAGTTTTTTTCTTTTTTTATGACCGATCAGCGAATTGCACACAATCATATCTGCATTGTTATTTCGAGCTATTAAACTTAAATTATCGATGCACAAGTTGAAATCAGTAAAAATTTTATCATTGAAATTTAAAGAAAGGGTTTTATTTGATTCAAAGCGCTTTTTAGCATAGTGGTTTATATATTCAAAAATCCTTATATCTTTAGGGTCTTTTGAAAAATTTAAAAACAAAATTTTTGTAAACTTGTTTTTTTCTAAGAGTCTGGCGTTTTGACTTCTAATTGAATTCAGTCGGTTTGTCAATTCATGCAAAATTTTATCGGTATCTTTGCCGGCTGACTTTATTAAAGGCTGATTAATGTTTGAATTTTTATCGTCTAACTTGGCGAAACGTTTATAAATTCTTTTAGCCTGTGAGCGGGTAAGGGTTTCGCCGGTGTTTATCTTATGGCGCAACGCAATATAACCTTCAATGCTCATATAGTTTGAATTTTCACTGAATGGTTTTAACGCGGTTAACTCTGAATAATCCGGCTCTGGTTGAGAATATAGCGGTGAAATGAATTTGCAAAAAAAAGAAAAGAAAATAGCTAAAATAAGAAAAGCGACCTTTGACTTCATTTACTCCTCCATAAACAATGAATAAAATCATCCATGAAATTTAAAGGTACGCCTTATATAAACATTTTCATTTTATCAAGAAAGGCTTTATAAGTCAATATTTTTTTAAATATATCGTAAAAACGCTAACATTACTTTGTTGAAAAATAAATGAAATTGTTATATACTTTTAACATAAAAATTATGAAGGTCTCCTCAAAAAATATGCATTCATTTATTTTAAAAAAATCGAAATCAATAAAAATGTTAATAATTTGGCCTGTACTTTCATTTTTAATAATTTTAGCGCTGACTGCTAATTCTTTTGCGCTGAATAAAAACACAGGACCAAAACAAGAGTTAACCGATGCGTTTGACAGCCTTAAATTACATGCTTATCTTAACGCGGCAAAAGCTTTTAAAAAATCGCTGAGCGAAAATTATGGCAATAATCATCCTCTGGATTTATTTATAGGCCTATCTTTCGCTTCTGCAATGATCGGAGATTATAACACTGCGTTCGAAGCTTCCATATGGGCGCTTGAATCGGAAAAAATAAATTTCGAATATTTTAAGGCCGATGAAATATGCCTTTTTACTAATAACTATCAGCGGTTAATTTTCACTACCCCATCCGTACCCGAACTTCATTTCGCTTTAGCGTCATTGCATATGTTAACAAAAAACTACGGCCATGCCGAGGAAAGATTTAAACTAGCCGCGGCTATTAACCCGGATTGCTTCGAGTATCAATTTTACTACGCGGAAACTCTTTTTATCGAGGTTAAATATCGAGCCGCGGCTAAAATTTATGAAAAAGCCATAGCGATAGATTTTGAAAGTTTTGAAGCTCACGACAGGCTTTATAAATGTTATGCAACGCTAAAAGATAGCCAGGCCGCCGAGGCGGAATTAAAAATAATCGAAAAATTATCCGGCGGAAGTACAATACCGCCAGCTCAAAATTAAAATAAAAATAGTTTTGCAGTAGCCAGACGGTTTATTGCCATGCGGAAGAAAGTTCATCAGACGCTTTCTTCCGCATGTTTTATCTTAAGCTTATCGCTAGTCTATATTGGTTATTATCCCCTCGAGTTTTTGAGCGGTTGAGCTCAGGGCCGTAAAGAAATTAAAGCACAATTCGGGCGCGGTCAGAAGAGTCTGCTTTAAACGGGTTCCGTTAACCGCCAGCGCCCGAAGGTCGCCCATTATAGTTTCGGCCGTAATATTGGATTTGCCGCCGGCAATAGATTCGATGCCCAGGAAATCTCCGGGACCCGTTATCATGATCGTACCCAGCCATCCGGCTTTCGAAGTTTTCTGCACTTCGGCGTTACCGGCGAATATAAGATAAAGATCGTTTACCGCGTCGCCTTCCCATACGATATCGACGCCCTCGCGGAAAACCACTTCCTTCGACATAAAGGCGATTTCGCGCTGAACGCTGTAAGCGACGCCGTCGAACAGGCTTAAATTCTTTATAAAATCGAGCCTTTCGCGAAGGGCCATGGCTATAAGGTCGACCATCTTAGTTTCATCCACCTTCGGCCATTCGAAGCCGAGACGGCTTAAAAGGCCGCTGGTGCGCCCGGTCAGCGTAACGCAGGCGGTGGAGTCTTCTTCGTTTTCGAGCCAGCCGCGGTGCAGCAGAATATTTTCGACATGCTGGCGGCGGCATTCGACGCCGAACTCGGAATTGAGCCTGTCGATGAATTTATCGAACGGCAGTTTTTCCATGTTAAGCCCCAGCAGAGGCGAAGTAAGCACTTCGGATAGTTTTACCGCGAAAGTGTTCTGCGAATGATAAATCTGGTTGAAAAGGTTTTTCCTGTCAAAAAGAGCCAGCACCGCGGCGCTCGTGGAGTCAACGAACGAAAGCTCGGCTTCGTCGGCGCTAGCGGGAACGACGCCGAGATTAACGAACGACTTGATCGTGACGCTGAACGCGTTTTCTTCTACGTTTTGCTGTAAATGGCCCGTTTTAGAGTTGAACGAAATATTGCCGACCCGGAATATATTGGTTTTAAGGCCGTATTTTTCGCGCGCGGCGATCACTATTTTTTCGGCCTCGAGCTTGGTCTGTATGTAAAGGTTATCCGACTTCTGGCCGATATCGCAGCAATCCTCAGTAAACACGGCGTTTTCGGCGCCTTCGATTTTGCCGGCTATAACGGACATCGTGGATATATGGTTGAAGTCTTTCTTTTTGCCGGCCGTGGCGAGTTCAAGCAGGTTTTCGACCGCCTTGACGTTCGGGCCGTAAAAATCCTCATAGCGGCCGTAATGCTTGACGTTTGCGGCCGAGTGTATTATGGCGTCTATTTTGTCGCACGCTTCGCGGTACTCTTTTTCGTCAAGCCCGAGCCGCTCTTTTTCGAGATCGGCGCATAGTATTTTTATGCGTTCGAGCTCCGCGCTCTTAAGCTCGCTTCCGAAATAATAACGGTATTTTTCGTTGACGCGCTTGAGCGAATCGCCGGGCGTTTTGCCGCGCACCGGCAGATATATGTCGCACTTCCAGCCTTTCAAAAGATCGTGCAGCAGATAAACTCCAAGATATCCCGTGGCGCCGGTAAGAAGCACGGCCTTATAATTATTGCGGGCGTGGACATCGATCGCCTCGTATTTTTTGTTTTCCGCGTCGTATGCGGCCGAAGCGGCTTTAAATTCTTTCGACGCAATATAAGCGTTAATTTTTTGCGCCGCGGCGGGCACTTTTGTTTTAAGCGATTCGAGCTTATTCTGGAGCGTGCCTTTCTTTTCGGTTATTTGAGCCGCCAGGGCGCCTATGGTCTGGCACTTGAATATGTCGTTGATATTCACTTCGAAATCCTGCTGCAATTTAGCCGCGAGCGTAACCGCTTTGAGCGAATGGCCGCCGATTTCGAAGAAGTTTTCGTTGACGCCGACCTCTTTCAGGCCGAGTACTTCGCGCCACGCTCTGGCGATTTTTTCCTCGCGCTCGTTCGAAGGCAGTATGCGCTCTTCGGCGCCGCGGGCTTTTATTTCGATTGCGGCAACGGCCTTGCGGTCCACCTTGCCGCTCGTATTGAGCGGAAACTCGTCGAGCTTTATAAAATAAGACGGTATCATGTAATTGGCCAGCGTAAGTGCGAGAAATTCCTTGAGCTCTTTAGCGGTAATATCGCGTTTGGCCGTATAAAAAGCGCAGAGGTATTTATTTTTCTGTTCGTCTTCTTTGGCGAGCACCACTGCGGTTTCTATATCTTCGTGCTTCTGCAGCTGCGCGTCGATTTCGCCGAGTTCGATTCGGAATCCCCTTATTTTAACCTGGAAATCGATGCGGCCCAGGAATTCTATATTGCCGTCCGGGAGCCACCTTACCAGATCGCCCGTGCGGTACATTCTCTCGCCCGGATAGAACGGGTCGGCCGGGAATTTTTCGCCGTTAAGCTCCGGCCTGTTAAGATATCCGCGCGCTATTCCGTCGCCCGCGATGCACAGTTCGCCCGGAATGCCTATCGGAAGCAGTTTGTTGTTTTTATCCAGGAC
>JAKPTH010000622.1 GCA_029571125.1 bacterium | reverse complement strand
GCCGGCGGCGGGCGAGCATAAAGCGTCAGGCGAATCAGGGGTTGGAAGGGATTTTAAGGGAAGGGAGGGGCCTTAGGCCACTCGCCTTCCCTTAACAAAAAAAGTTTTTTCTTTTATTTGTTAAAAATATTTGCTTTATGTTATTTTATTTTTTCATGATTAATGATATTATATACTTGATAAATTTACATGAGCTATTTTATAAAATGGCGATTCTTAAAATATAAATAATTGTGGAGGCTGATTTATGTCCAAAAAAACAACCGTACTGGTCATGGCATTGATTATGGCTTTAATTCTTTCGGTTCCTGCGGTTATCGTCAGGGCCGAACCCGCTCCGGCTCCCGCGCCGAATCCTACTCAGAAGCAGAAAACCGAACTCGATAACGAACTCGATGCGGTAAAGTGGCTTATATCTGTCGCCGGTCTTCCGGCGGAAAAATTTAGCGATGATAAATATTTGAATCCTTTGCATTCGATAGATCCAAATAAACCAACCAAGCCTTTAAATGTTAAAGTAGACGGAGCGGCGCCTTCGGGAATAATTAAAATGCCGCTGAACAGTAGAGCTATCTTTTCTTTCGATCCAGCGGCATATATAAGTAGCCTTAATTTATCATCGTTTGCTTCCGGCGAATGTAAAGATTTTAAATTTCATTCGATGCATCACGCCATAGCATTTACATGGGACGGTTCGCGCGTTGGATTAAAAAACCCGGGTTCTGACGCCAGCCAGCCTTTGACGTTCGGGTTCGTGACCGATCCGATTACTTTAAAAGTGACAACTTTTGCATTTTTTACTTTTACTTTGCTCAACCAGCCGAAATGGTGTTTTGCACTGGAAGCGAATCAGGTTTTGGTTTACGACGAAATGCCTCCCGACTCGGTTTACTATTCGGACCGTGTTTTGTTCACCACGACGGGCGGCAAGATGTCTGAGTTCAATAAGCGCGCTGAAGACTATCAGTTCAAGCACCCGAATTCGGCCCTTAAAGTTGAAGTTAAAAACCCTGAAAATCTTACTATAATGGTTAAAGACAATAACTTTTTTTCTTCTTATAAGAAAGAAGAGCTTGATAAACTGGATCCCAAGCCGCACAGGTTCGGCGTAACGCCTCTGGATTTCGCGTTTTACGTTGAAACCTACAAGGCGTTTTACAAGGAATCCGATAATCCTTCCAGTTCAAACAAGCTGGAGCGTATGATCGGCGAGACCGTTGACAGCGCCATGCTCGGGCCTAATCCTGCTACGCCGGAAGGCCGTTTCGGCTGGATGGGGCCGATATGGGTTAAAGACCTCGAAGGCTGGACGTTCGAAGCCTGGCCGATGGAAACCGAGGGCGACGAAGAAAACGAAAGGCTCATAGAGCCTAAAATCGTTAACGGCATATATCTGAACAAGGACAAGCTGTGTACGGTCATTAAGATGACGGGTCCGCTTAAATCGCTTGAGACCGCGGTCGAAAAGCTTACTGGCGATCCTAACAGCATGCGTTACAGCCTGCATTTCGCTTCTTACGCGCAGATGTATATTCCGGCGGCCGAAGGCGACAACGCGCGTTATCTGGAGCATCAGCTGACCGATGAAGAGATGGGGTTCAAAGAAGAGAAGATGCTAAGAATATGCACCGCCGCTTTGGACAGTTCAGGCAACCTGAGAATGCCCTGGCTGAGCCGAACTATAGACGAGAAAAAAGTTCTCGCCGATTTCCAGGCCAAATACGGTGCCGATAAGATGTCCAAGGCGGGGCTTTGCGACGAAATGATAGCGGTAGTGCCTTATGACGACAGGCTTCCCGGAGCAGTGCTTTCGGTCACAAATACTGAAACCAATGTTACCACTTCGTTCACTATTCCAAACTCCGACTGTCTTACAAAGGAAAACGCCGACGCCGGTTCGGATATTTACTTTCCTTTCGCCGAGCAGGCCGAAGTATGGCATTTTAAATACGACGGCGACACGGACGCCATGAAATGGCTCAAGCAAAAGGATCCGAAGCGATACGACGAGTATATAAAAGCTCTGAGCGTAAACGAGGACGTTCGTCTGATATTTGATATGGCGGCTTACGACAATGTAAATAAATATTTCGAAACGCTCGACACGGATACAAAAAAAATAGGGCAGTACGGCATTTCCACCGAAATGACCGGCGCCGAAAAAGGTCTTGAAAACCTGCATTATAAAACGTGGCAGATCGACGATCCGACCGGAACCGAAAGTCTTAT
>JAKPTH010000609.1 GCA_029571125.1 bacterium | reverse complement strand
AAACGCGAAAATCGTCAAAACCAAAAAGTTTGAATTATACGCGGAGGCGGTCTGATATGCCGTTTTCCTTTCTGATAAGGCTTAACGTCGCCAATAAGATATCGGTGTTCCGGGTGCTTATTATACCCGTGTTCATGTTTTTGTTCATAATAAAACCCGAGCCGGGAGCGGTGAATTACTACAGGATCGCGGCTTGGCTCGTGTTCATAGTAGCCGCCGTTTCGGATCTTATCGACGGATATTACGCCAGAAATTACGAAAAAGTAACCAAATTCGGAAAGCTGATAGACCCTATTGCCGATAAAATGCTCGTTACGGCGGCGCTTTTATGCCTGGTGGAATGCGGCACGGTAAGCTCCTGGGTGGCGTTTTTAATTATAGGACGCGATATAGCCATTTCCGGCATGAGGATCATCGCGGCGGCCCATGGAAGCATAATAGCGGCTTCTCCGCTCGGCAAATGGAAAACCGTGCTTCAGCTTACGGCTATAATAACGGCCCTGACGTTCTACTCGTTCGATGAAATGCTTAAAATGAGCCAGTTCGCCGGTTCGATGAATCAAAGCGCGGCCGTAGTTTATTACAGGCTCTACGAAAAGCCTATAATAGACGCGCTTATGTATATTTCCGCGTTCATCTCGCTGGTTTCCGGTTATGATTATTTTAAAAAAAATAAGCACGTTATAAAAGATTGACAAAATACATGAATAAAGAGTATAATATAGATGCCAACAAGAAGATAGCCAGGCTGGTTTTAGCAAGGCTTAAAGATATTCAGAGAAGCTCTTTTTTAACTCCAAAGTTTATGTTCGCCGAAAGCCTCACCGGCGGAATGCTTTCCGATTATATGACCGGCGTCGCCGGCGTTTCCGAATTTTATAAGGGCTCCGTGGTGGCTTATTGCAATACTTTGAAAACATCCATCCTGAAGGTGAGCGCGGAAACTCTCAAAAATTTCGGCGCGGTGTCGGCTGAAACGGCCCGCGAGATGGCTTCGGCGCTTGGAACGCTTTACGGCGCGGACATAGGCATATCCGCTACCGGAATAGCCGGGCCCGGCGGCGGAAGCGCACTGAAACCAGTGGGGCTCGTATATTTCGGCTTTTATGTGAAAGGCGAAGTATATGCGCGGCGAGAGGTTTTTTCGGGTGGGCGCGAAAGCGTCCGCAGGCAGGCGTCTCATTTTGCGCTTCTGGAATTATTGAGGATTTTAAACGGGCGCGGTGAATTTTTGGCTGGCGGCCCGTCCGCTTAAAAGAAAAAGCCTTTTTTTACATGTTTTAAAACATTTAATTCAAAATAATAGAATATTAAAAAATTATTATATAGTTATAATTACCTGAGGTGAAAGATAATGGCAGTAGATTTAAGTAAGAACGCTGGAAAAGAAAAAATGCTCGAATCGGCGATATCGTCGATTCAGAAAAGCTACGGCAAAGGCTCGATAATGAAGCTCGGCGAATCGCTGATTCACACGGTGGCTGTAGAAGTCATTCCTACCGGATCGCTTTCGCTCGACATCGCAACCGGAATAGGCGGAGTGCCGCGCGGCAGAATAATAGAAATATACGGCCCGGAATCGTCCGGAAAAACCACTCTCGCTTTTCACATAATAGCCAACGCACAGAAAAACGGCGGAGTGGCGGCTTTCGTAGATGTGGAACACGCCATGGATCCTAAATACATCAAATGCCTCGGCGTCAA
>JAKPTH010000593.1 GCA_029571125.1 bacterium | reverse complement strand
ACTATTTTTTCAATCGCCTGCGGCTGATCGCCGGTTGGGCGGTAAGACGATTTAAGCTTGAAAGGCTTGTTTTTTTTATTATTTTCGACTTTTAAATACATTTTTTATAGACTTCTTTCCGGCCTTTACGGCTTACTTTAATTTATCGGAATCGGGCGCGCGCACCGCCGCAGAAAAAGCCCGCGGGCCGCCTGCCGTTTTATGCGTCAATAAAGGGAATTAGAAACGGCGATAATATGCCTGTCCGTTAAATAATAGTTATAACTTCCGTCTTTTTTATGATTTTCGGCGACTTCCTCCGGCCGCGAATCGCGGGCCATGGAAAAAATTTTAAAAGCATCGCGGGCCGCGCCCGGATTGACGTATGAATACGCAAACACCAGATTCCCCGAATCGCCTGCAGAAATGCTGCTTTGAGCGCTGATAGTTTCGAAACCTTTTTTATGTTTGAATTTTTTTAACAGCCATGTTTCGAAAAACGAAAAATCCTGATTGTTAACGAATTCCCTGGCGGAAACAAGGGCGCTTCTGAAAAACCCAGGTTCTAAAGCCAGCTTAGGTTTATTTTTAGTTTTAGACGCGGCCGGAGCGGCGATGGCGTAAGCCAGAAAAACCGAATCGGTGGACATCTGGTAGCAGACTAAGTCTATATATGACGCCGCTGAAGGTTTGCTTATAATCTGGTATCCGCGGACGCCTAAAAAATCCGATTCGAAAATAAAATATTGCGGCGAAGGATATCTGGATAAATAATCGTTTTTAAGAGAAACGGGCCTGTTCAACGTTTTAGAAAATATAAACCTGATTTCGCCGGAATCGTCGTTGACAAAGTAGGAAAAAACGCTGAATTTGATTTCTTTTTCCGGATTTTTTTCATTCATAATCCGAATGGCGCCGTAAATTATCTCGAGCATGCCGCCGGAACCTTTTAAAGCGGCCCGTTCGATGAATTCGCCCGCGCCGGTTGTTGCGCTCGATGCGCCGCGCGCCGGTTCGTCACCCCTGCTCTTGCCTGCCTTTTTAGGATCGGGCGCCGGCTCTTTTTTTTCTTTTTTTGACGTTTTTATTTCGCCGGCGGCCGCCTTATTTTTTTTAACTTTGCCGGCCTGCTGGGCGTAAGCGTAGTCACCCGAAGAAGGCCCGCCCGGCAGGAAGGCCGGCGCCAGAGCGGCGGCTGAAACGGCCAGCGCCAGTAAAGCGCCGCGCAGCTTACGGCGGCATATATTTTTAAGATTATCTAATGTCATAAAATTTCTCCCGCTATATTTAAGAAAAAAGGGCACCTGGATGCCCTCTTTTCAAAAAGGTTGTATCGTTTAAATTAAAAGCAATTTTTAATATTTATATATCGAGCCGCCTATATATTCTCTCATCAACGAATTTTTAGGTATAACGCTTTCGTCGTCCCATTCTTTTACGGTGGATAAAAAGTCGTAAATTCTCTGGGCCCTGATGTACGCATCCTGTTTTTTGGGGTTGTCTTTATATTCTTTTACGAATTCGGGGAAATATTTGAACATATATTTTTTATGGATAGGCAGTTCGTACGCGAGATATCCGTTGAGTATGTGATCTACCGTGCCTATAAATGGAATGATGTGCTTTAATTCCGAACGCCTTACGTAATGCCAGTGTTCTATGGTGCGTTTCGGGTCGTAGCTTCTATGCCACGAATCGCGGACCATTCTTCTTAATATGCGGATATCGGTCCAGCGCAGGAAATTATTATGGTTGTCCTTTATCTGGCTGAGGGTTTCGATATAAAGCTTGAATTTGTAATCTTCGCCTACCGAAGAGGTCATTTCGTCGTACAGGCCGTGCAGGCTGTCGAGCAGGAGCATCTGGTTGCTTTCGAGCTTCAGCGGGACCGTTTCGGTTTCGCGCTTTCCGGTTTTAAAATTATAAATAGGCTGCTGAATGGTTTTTCCGTCGAGAAGATCCGCCAGGTGGCTGTTGATAAGTTTAAGATCGAGCGCCTGCGGCGTTTCGAAGTCGTAATCGCCGAATTCGTCTTTAGGGTGCATTTCCAGGTCGAAGAAATAATTATCGAGATTCATGGCAACTAAATTAAGGCCTTTTTCTCCGAGTTTTTCGCCTATTTTAATTGTGGAGGTGGTTTTACCGGAAGACGAGGGGCCCGCGATTATAACGATTCGGGTTTTGGGTTTTTTAAGGATTTTTTCGGCCGCCATGGCGATATCCTGATGATAAGCCTCTTCGGTCGCTTCTATGAGTTTTACGAATTCGTGTTTGCTTCTGACTTTTTCGTTAAGCGCTTCGATCGAGTATGCCTTATTGTCTACGGACCATACGAGCAGCTGCCATATTTTTTTATATGGAATATTTTCCGAAGTGGCGAAATTCGCGTCGCGCGTGTCGCGCATCATCTGGTGCTCGGCGCGGTATAAAATAAAAGCTTTGGCCGTCTTTGCGTGGCCGTGCTCTATAAGTTCCTTTTCGATAATGTCCTGGACTTCTTCTACGGTAGGAACCTGCGGCTGCGGGTAAAGCTTGGCCACGGTATTGGTTACTTTAGTGGCGATGCTTTCGGCGAGCTTGCGGTCTGATCCGCCCACTGATTGAGCCGCTTTAAATATGGCGTGAACTATCTTTTCTTTATCGTATTCGACAATGGAACCGTTTCTTTTAATAACTTTTTCAATGGTAGCCGTCATGATTTACTCGCCCCCATATAATGATTTATTATTATTGTAAAAATTATATTACAATTTGGCGACAATGTCAATTTATAAGCAAAAAAAGTTATAATTTAATCAGGTTTTCAACCGGGGCGATTTATAATATTTTTTTATTATATTAAAAACATCGGCCACTACGAAAGGTTTTGATAGAGTGTCGTTCATTCCGGCTTCCAGGCAATTTTCGATATCCTGCTTAAATGCGTTTGCGCTCATGGATATCATTACGCAATCCGAGCCCATCTTTCTAATTTCGCGCGCGGCGGCGATTCCGTCCATTTCCGGCATATTGACGTCCATGAATATCATATCGAAACCGGGCGATTTTTTTATAATTTCAACCGCCCTTGCGCCGTTTTCGGCGACTTCGGGTTTTATGCCTTTTAAGTTAAGTATTTTTACCAAAAGCCTTACATTGAATAAATTATCGTCCACTATCAAAATTTTAGCGCCGATAGTCTCCAT
>JAKPTH010000129.1 GCA_029571125.1 bacterium | reverse complement strand
TCCAGGCTCGAATCCGAATTCGAATCGCTTTCAAAGGCGGCGCCTGTTAAAACGGAGATAAAGTATAATCGTTTCGAAGACAGTGAAAATTATAAAAAAACGATATCCGTTCTCGGCAGCATTGAAAACCAGATAAAAAAGGCTATGCCTTCGATAAATAATTTCGGCGGCATGGCAGACGATCTTCAGCGCATGGCGGCCGAATGCAACGTAGAAGTGGCGGGTCTTAATATTTTTAATCCGTCTAAAGATACGCCGCTTGAAATTTATCCGATGAAAATAAAGCTGGAATGCCGTTCAACTTATAAGGCTTTTAAAAAATTCCTGTGGGGAATCGAAAATTGCGGAGGCAACGTTTTCATCGAAAAACTTAAAATCGGCTCTAAAATGTCGGATGAAAAGATCCATTACAGTTACGACCTTCTTGGATATATAAAAAAATAATAAAGGTGATTATGTTAAAGAGCAAATTCACTTTAGTGGGAATAATTATAATAATATTCGCGATTTATATGCAGTATCGCGGCGGCTCAGGTGAATGGGCTTCGATGCTGAACTCGCCCGCGCGAACCGGAACTGGCGAAACGGCAATTCCGCCTATCGCCTCAGGCTACGTTAAAGCTGAAGGCACTCAGGCGGTGCAGCCCTCCGCGCTGAAACCTTTTGAAAAAGACGAATATGAAAAGTTATCGGCAGCGGTAGGAAGGCTAGTTTCGGCAAAACTCAATGTAAATCGAAACATGAGCGATTATAAAGACGAATGCGTGAATATATTCGCCACTAAGATAACGTCTTCTAAAGAGCATGGCCTCGAAGATGAAACGGATGAGCATCAAAAAGTTTATAATGTTATTCTCAATTCGACCGATATTAATTACGTGGGCTATTATAACACGCCGAAAGGCATGACGGCTATCGTGAAGGTAAGGCAGTCAGGCGCGAGCGTTTTAAGGGCCGGAGACGTTCTTGGCAATACGAATTTAAAGCTGAAGGCTTTAAACGAGCGATACGCGGTTTTTGAAAACATGGCGAGCCGCTCGGAGGAAAGGGTCCAACTCATTTCGAGGTGATGGTTTTGAATAAATTATACGAAATAATAAAAATGCTTAATTCAAAAGATTATTACGTTAAGCAATATGCGCTCGATGCGCTTAGAAAATTCGACTCGTTTCTTCCGTCGTGCGTCGCGGATCTTCTGGACTTTTTCGCGCGCGAAACAGATTCATCATTTAAATGCGCGGTTTTGAAACTTTTTACTCAAAAAAAAATAACGGGGCATTTCGATTTTTTTGCATCTAATATTGAAAATTGCGATTATATGGTCAAGATAGCGTTTTTTGATTATATAGGCGAAACCAGTGAAATAACAGCCAAAGAATATCTTATTAAAAGTTTTTATAAAGAAAACAATCCGAGGATAAGATCTAAAATAGTTAAAACGGTTTCCAATCTTTTAAAGTCGTCGGATAACTTCCACATAGAAAAAGAAACGATCTTCGATTTTCTAAACGACGCCGACGCCCGCGTAAGGGCGAACGCATGTTCGATCAAAGCTGATTTCGGAAATATCATTATAAAAGCTGAATATAAAAAACTGTTGTCGGATCCTTCCAGCCGGGTAATAGCCGACGCCGCTATAGTGCTTTATAACGCCGGCGATAAAAGCATATCTAATTACATCGAGGAAAAGCTCGAGCGTGCTTCGAATGACGGAGAAAAATCTTCGCTGCTTTACGCTATGGGCAAAATAAAAAGTGAAAACGCATATCCTGCCATAAAAAAATATTTGCGCGACGCCAGCCACGACGTGAGAAGAAACGCCATTACAAGTTCCGGCGCGCTGAAATTAAAAGAGTCCATTGCGGACCTTCTGGATTTATATTTTGTCGAACAGAAAGAATGCCGTGAAAATTTATCGAAAATATTGGGCGCGCTCAAGGCGATCGATGAATTTGATTCGACCATGGCGATTCTTGACATGCTCAACAATTCTGCGGAAGACAATTTCAAGCGCGCCACGCTGGTCAAGGTGCTGGCGCATTTCGCTTCGAGCGATATGGCGCACTATATAGTTTCATATCTGGACGATACAGATGAGCGCGTACGGGCAAACGCCGTAGAGGCGATATGCTTTTTAAAGGAACGCGAGGCTGTCGGTTCCGATTTTGTCGTTAAGAACCTGCTGGTGAGCATGTGCGATACGAATTCCCGCGTGGTGGCCAATTCCGTTAGAGCTTTATATGCGGCGGGAGTGGTGAGCGTAATATCGGTTTTGCGCGAGATGCTTTTATCCAACACAGAAAGCGTCCGGGATGCGGCGCGTCACGTAGTGTCTTATTTCCCCGAAGGTCTGGTAACTATAAACGGTTAATAGGCGTTTTTATCGTTCCAGACTACCATTATGGTTTTAAAAAGAATTTTGATATCGAACCATAGCGACCAGTTTTCTATATAATACAAGTCATATTGTATTCTCTGCTCCAGAGAAGTCGAAGAGCCCCGAAGGCCGTTTACCTGCGCCCAGCCGGTAATTCCTGCTTTAACCCGGTGGCGTTTCATATAGTCTTTAATTTCTTCTTTAAATTTTTGAACGAAAAAAGGCCTTTCCGGACGCGGGCCGACAAGGCTCATATCGCCTTTTAAAACGTTGACCAGCTGAGGAAGTTCGTCGAGCGAGGTTTTACGCAAAATGGCGCCGATGCGGGTGCAGCGCGGGTCGTTCTTGTCCGCCCATTTCGGGCCGCTCTGAAATTCCGAGTCGGTGTACATGCTTCTGAACTTATACATCATGAAAGGTTTGTTGTCGAGCCCGACGCGCTCCTGAGAGTAAAAAACCGGGCCTTTCGAACTCAATTTAACCGCCGCCGCCAGAATTAAAAGAAGCGGCGAGAGCGCTATCAGGCCTATAAGCGACAGCGTGAAATCCATTATCCTTTTCATCGTGCCGCCGAAACCAGCAAGAGGCGGCTCATACAGAGAAATAACGGGTATTCCTTCCATGCTGTTTATGCTGGAATTTGCGGTTATGAAATAAAAAATATCCGGGACTATGTGTATATCTATATTATTTTTTTCGCATATTCTTATTATTTTTTGAGTTTCTTCATATTCTCTGGTCGGCAGGCAGCAGATTATCCTGTCGAATTTCTTGTCGAAATACAGCTCCTCGATTTTTTCGTAGCCGCCGCGGTACAAATCTTGTACTCCATGCCCGGAAGCGGCCGAAGGGTCGCGGTCTAAATATCCAGCGATGTTATAGCCCCACAGAGGATTTCGGGTAATAACGTCGCTCATTTTAATCGAATTTTCGTTTATGCCGGCTATCATGAGATGTTTTATATTATAGCCTTTATTGTGTAAAAGAGCGTATATTCTTATCAGCGTGTACTGGTAATATAGAAAAAATACTGACTGCAGCGCTATGGAATAAATAAAAAAGCGCCGGTGGAAGAACGAGTAATCGTTCCAGAAAATTCCGCCCAGCAGAGTATATATGGCGATAAGCTCCAGATAAGTTTTTATCGTGATCGGAAGCATTATGAAAAATTCGTCAATAAGCTGCCTGACGCGTTTAAATCGGTAATAGCCTTCGGCGAATGAGTTGAACATCCAGAGCATGGAATAAATAATCGACAGTATAAGAACTATGGCGTTGGATTCAACCCCGGCCTGACCGGTGAAGTGGGTTTTAATGATAATCGAGCAGAAATAAAAAATAGAAAGGTTTATTAAAGCATCGATTAATGGCGCGTATTTAATGAATAAATGAAAAACCGCTCTTTTAAACATGCAGATATTTTATCATAATTTTTTTAGAATGACAAGCAATCTTTTTACTTGCATGTATATGTAAAAAAATAGTTTCATCCACTTGTTTTATTGACTGTAAACGACTTTATTCAAATAATCGAATACTTCTTTAAGTACCATAGTATGATCGCCATTATGCATTTTAATGAGCGCAAGCATTATAAATTCGTTATAATAGGCTTGGAGAGGCAGGTAATAAAAGGAAAGCAAATTTCCGCCGAAAAGAAGATCGCGTTTATATGTAAAATCTCGTCTGGAAGCCAGAATAGTGTTGATT
>JAKPTH010000563.1 GCA_029571125.1 bacterium | reverse complement strand
CAGCGGCCGCACGCCGATGCCGTCCGTGGCGCGTGCGGCATTAGGGCTTCCGTGCCCCGACCTCTCGCCCATCCATGGGCTCCAGATCGGCATCTTGCCCGACAGACATGGATGTCTTAGTGCCGCCGATGCCATGGATGGCAAGGAGGCGGCCCTCAAAAAATTTGTCTGGCCCCTGCTAATCGCTTAAAAACAACTTAAAAATAGGTTGATTAGACTTAGGGCTAATAATAAAACTTGGTGTTGACTTACGATAGGCCATTATTACTGTGCAGACGCGCGCGTGCGCGCGTCTGCAAAAAACAGAAACAAAAAACAGAAACAAAAAACAGAAACAAAAAACAGAAACAAAAAACAGAAATAGAAAAAGAGAAATAGAAAGCGGAGTGCAAAAGAAATTTTAGCGGTTAAGGAAAATAAAAGAAAATCAAAAAAGGATTTGAGCGATTTAAGAAAAGAGCATACATGAATTAAAGTTTTGGAAGAAAAGCGGGCGCTTTACAAGCATAAAGCGTCAGGCGAATAAGGGGTTGGAAGGGATTATAAGGGAAGGGAGGGGCCGTGGCACATCGCCTTCCCTTATCAAAAAAACAAAATTGAAAAAAGTAAGATTTTAGCTTTTCGGCAATAAAAAACGGCAATAAAAAATCTTGAAAAAAAGCCTCTTGTTTGATATAATGGGCAAAATTCGATATGCGAGGTTTTGATTTGCGTTTCAATAAAATCTTATTAATAGCGTTTTTCTTTTCGATATATTTTTTAGCGTCTTTTTTATTCAGCGATGCGGCTTTTGCGGTAGCTCCGCCTCTGGACGTTCAAAAGGCTGTTCCGCCGGATTTATTGCCGGCCAGTCCTCGAGGTTACGGCGCGATGGTTTCTCCTGCCGGGGCCACGGGGCGAGGCGTATTTTATTCTATGGGCGACGGCGCCGGAGTTAATCTGGTAGATTATATTAAAACCAATGGGAGCGTCAGCATTATAGTTATTGCCGTTGAGTTCAGCGACGTAAAAATGACGCCTGCCGGATTTGCCGGAATAAATTCGATGCTCGGCGAAATGTGTCGTTTTTTCGTTCAGCAGTCGAATCAAAAGCTGAATTTTATAGCTTATCCTTCTCCGCGCGTATATAAGCTCAACAATACCATGGGCCGTTACGGCAATTCCGACGACGCCGAGGCTCTTGTGCGCGATGCGGTGGCGGCATGCGATGGCGAGGTCGATTTTTCTAAATATCAGTGTGTCATGGTGGCTCATGCCGGGTACGGCGACGAAACCAATCCGAGCGACTACGGCACATCGGATATCTGGAGCAAGTACTGGTATTCGAGCGGCTATCCGGTAAGCACGGCTGACGGCGTAAATGTGAGCGGGGCGACGATCGTGCCCGAACTCGAATATGAAGGCGTGAGCCCGCTCGGCGTTATTTGCCACGAATTCGGCCATCAGCTGGGGCTTCCAGATTTATACGACACTTCTTATTCAACCGAAGGCGGTATCGGCCGATGGTCGCTAATGGCCACCGGGGCTTATAACGGCGTTCCGAAGGGCTCCAGGCCGGCGCTGCTGGACCCATGGTGCAGAAAGCGTCTCGGCTGGGTAGAATATGAAAAGTTATCCGGCGATTACAGGGATTTTAATTTTGAAACGGGCAGGGTGTATCAGATCGTTTCGGGCGCCGCCGGTTCCGCGCAGGATTATTTTCTGTTTGAAAAGCGTTTTAAAGATCCCGCCGGTTATGATGCCGGCCTGCCTGGCGAAGGCCTTCTCATATATCATGTGAACGCGGTCAGCGAGCGTGAAAACAGTCTTTCTCCGAACAATTACTCGCCAGGGCTTATCTGGCTTATGTGCGCCAATGGAAAAGATCATCTTACGGCGAGTCCGCGCTCTAAAATCAGGGGGCTCGAAACCGATCCTTATCCGGCGGGCGATTCGAGGGATTTTTATTTCTATTCCGTTCCATCTTCAAAAACGTGGAGCGGCATGGAATCCGGCGTTGCGGTGAGAAATATCCGCAGGATTTCAAGCGGTCCTTCGATGATTGTAACAGCCGATATTTATTCGGGGGCTCGCTCGGAAAATTTTTTTGCGGCCGCATCTTTTATAACTCCGGGGGTTTCCAACCGCGGCGTTTTGATCGTCAGGCCGCGTTCGGCCGTAACGGGCGGGATTACGGCGGTTTTTAACGGGACCGCGGCTTTATCCGGCCCGCAGAAATTAGTCAGTTCTTCCGACGGCCGTTATTATTATCTTATTTTCAGCGTTCCGGCCAGGCCGGAAAGATTGTCGGTAACCGTGAGCGGCTCGAGGGCGGCCGATGCAGTTACGGTCAGCGAAGAAAACATTTTTTACTATTGAGCTTTTCACCCGGCCGTAAAAAGGCCGCCGAATAATACTGAAATATTTTTGAACCTTTCAGCGAGTTCATGAAATCATATAACTGTTCGACGAGTCTTTCGCACTAGCGGCGGAAGGTTTTGGTTGTTTGAAATATAACGCGCCCTTTTCCGGCGGCCGCGTTATTTGTTTTTTTAGACTTATAAATATTGACTTTAAAAGCTTTAGCTGTTATAATGAACAAACGTTCATTAACTATTCGCTCAACATAATTATTTTTATGCCGATACATAAAAGGCGAAGCATAACATTACAGCAAAGCGAGATGATTAATCTGACAAGAGCGGTCAATAAAAATTTAAAGGTTGAAAAGAAAGAGCAGATTTTGAAAGCCAGTATGGAAACTTTTTCCAAGGTCGGCTTCGCCCGGGCGACCATGCGCAAAATAGCCCAGACCGCCGATATAGCGGTAGGCACGATTTATATTTATTTCAAGAATAAAGATGAAATTTTGCAGGAGCTTTTAAGCCGCCAGGGTGAAGAGCACGAAAGCGCTTTTGAAAAAATGTCGGAGCTCAAATTTGAAAAAGCCATAAAATTCTTTTATGAAGAAAGGTTCGCCGCGATGGCGAAACTTCATAATATAAGCAACCTGTTTATGTTCGAAGCTTCGCAGAACCCGAAACTTAGAAATGCGATTTATAAAAAAGTCTTTGAGAGAATAAACGAATACATGAAAAATTATTTGATCGCAATGGCTGAAAAAAAGAAAATCCGGCGTATAAAAGACCCGGAAGCCATGTCGATAGTGCTTTTGAGCATAATAAATTCGGTGGTCAATTTCAAAGAGGTTCTGTTTTCAAAGCAGATGAAAAGCGTTACTTATGAGCGCATAATAGATACTATCGTAGACATGGCTTTAAACGGCCTGGCTTTAAAATAAACGGCGGCGGCATTTACAAAAAGCATTGAATGGAGCATATATTTATGAAGTTAGAAATAATAGGGACTCCGATAGATAAAATTTTCGACATACTTAAAACTAATGAAAAAGTAAATACTCTTAAATGTTACAGCGGAAAAATAAATATCAACTTAACCGACGACGTAAGCCGTGAAACGCTTCACACAATAAAAAATTCTATTATCAACAAGCTTTCAGGCGCGGTAAAAAATTATATAATGAAGGTGGTCAATTAATGCAGGACAAATCGTTGAAGAGGGGCGTTTATTTATGCGCTCTGACGGCGGCGTTTTCGGCGGCCGCCATATATTCTTTTGCCGGCGCGAAAGAAGCGTCGGCTGCAAAGCCGGAGGCCGTGAAATCGGCGCCGGCGAAAGTTTCGTATATAGGAAAATCAGCCGATTCGGCGGAGCTTAAAGCTTTACGCGGCAAATTTAAAGCCGTTTCAGGCAAGGCGAGCGAAACGGGTCCGGTTGAATTAAAAAGTTCCGCAGCAGAGTCAAAACAGGCCGTCGAAAAAATGTCCGCCGCGCCATCTACCGGAGCCGTCGAATTAAATGCCGTTCCGGCCGCCGGGGGACTGACCCTGACCGGCTGCGTTGAAATAGCCGTAAAAACGAACCCTCAGATTCTGGAGTCGGCTTATAACCTTGAAGGACAAAAATATAAGATCGGCCAGGCCAAAGCGCCGCTTAAACCGCAGACTTCGGTAAGCGCCAAAGCCGCATGGCAGGGCAGCGATACCAACTCGCGCGCCGGCGAGACTTCTTCTAAATACGGAAACGCGGGCGCGTCTTTGAGCTATTCTCAGCTGCTCTACGACGGCGGAAAATTGAAAAACGCAGTTATCGCGGCTGAAAAAACATTCGAAGTCAACGAACTCAATCACAAAAAGCTTTGCATGGATATATTTTTAAAGTTATGCGAGAACTATTATTCGCTTATAACCGCCATCAGGCTGGAAAAAGTCGCGCTCCAGACTTACGAGGGCGCGCTTCTCCATCAGGCGCTGGCGGAAGCCAATTTCAACGTCGGCATATCGCCCAAAACTGATTTCATAAGGGCGCAGACGAACACTTTCGAAAAGAAATACAGCCTTATAGCGGCTCAGAATTCGCTAAAAAAATCAAGGCTTGCGTTGAACTATACGATGGGGCTTCCGGGTTATGACGTTCGCGTCGTGGATTCGCTGAAATGCGACACTCTCGGAGTAGATCTCGAAAGCTCGATTGCGCAGGCGGTGATGTCGAGAACTGAAGTGGCCGCTTCGCAAAAAAATATTGAAATACTTAAATTACAGATCGAGCAGATAAAAGCCGAAAAAGTCCCTCAGATTTCTCTTGGAGCTTCTGCCGGAGCTGATTTCGATAATTCGGCGAATAAAAGCAAAAAATCTTCTTATTCGGTTTTTACGAGTTTTTCGATGCCTATCACCAACGGCTATCTGACCGAAAATAAAATCGGAGAGCTCGAAGAAAAAATCAAGGCTGAAGAGCGTAAATTAGAACAGCTTATATTAACCATAAAATACGACGTCACCCAGGCGTATCTTAACCTGCTCGAAACTTACGAGCAGATCGAAGTCGCCTCTAAAAACGTCGAGTTTGCCGATTTAACGCTGAAACTCACGGACGAGCAGTATAAAGTCGGCCTGGCGACAATGATAGATCTCATAGACGCGGAGCTCGCCTACAACCGCGCAATGACCAATCATATCCAATCGCAGGGAAGCTTTTTGATAGCCAAATGTAAATTCAGAAGAAACGTAGGCGACGAGGAGTTTTACAAATGAAGCGTTTCCTTACCGTCAAATCGATGATAATTATCGCCGTTATTGCCGTGGCAGTTTATTTTTTCAATCCTTTCGGACTGAACGGCAAAGACACCGCCGGAGCGGTAGCGAATAAATACACGCAGCTTACGGTTGACACGTTCGAAGTTACCGTCTCATGTTCGGGCGTGGTCACGGCGCTTTCAAGCGTCGACGTAAAGTCTCGCGTGGGCGGAACGGTGGAATATCTCAAATTGATGGAAGGCGATTACGTAAATAAAAACGATCTGGTGGCGAATATAGACAAACGCAATATTCTTCTTAAGGTTAAGCAGAACGAAACCGATCTTAAGTCAGCTCGCGCCCAGCTCGAAAAGGCTAAAATCAGCTACGAGATAGACCGCAAAACGTACGCCACCGATTTAAGAAGGGCTGAAGCTAACGCCGGATTGAGCTTTTCGAACCTGAAGCTGCTGCAGAAAGGCAGCCGTCCCGAAGAACTTTCGCAGGCCATGGCGCAGATAGACCTTGCCCGCGCCAATTATGAAAACAGCCGAAAGACTTTTAACCGAAATAAAGAGCTTTTCGTTAAAAACCTTGTTTCGCAATCGGCGATGGACGGCGCCAGGGCGGCAATGGACGTTTCCGCCGCCCAGCTTAAAAGCGCCGAAGAAAAATATAACCTTTTAAAGCAGGGCTATCAGAGCGAAGAAATACAAAAGGCGCTCGCGCAGTACGAAGTTTCTTTATGCGCGGTAGACGACGCTAAATTTAAAATAGAATCGCTTAAAATACGCGAGCAGGAGATTAAAAACCTGGAGTCTGTGGTTGAAAAGACCGACATCATTCATCAGGACGCTCTAGAGCAGCTTAAGGACACTACGGTTCTGGCTCCTATTTCCGGCGTGGTCACGCAGAAATGGGTTGACGAAGGGGGCATAATCACATCGGGCATCTCCTCCATCACGGCTGGCACCAATATAATAACCCTTTCCGACATGTCGGAGATAAAAATTAAGGCTAACGTGGATGAAACGGATATCCACAAGCTCGCTCCCAACTTATTCGCCCGCGTCAGGCTCGACGCTTTTCAGAAGAAAGTCTTCCGGGCGAAACTTTCGAGCATCGGCCCTCGCGTTTACTTAAAAGACAACGTTCCGGTGATCGATATCACCTTAGATCTTCTTGAAGGCAGCGGCGAGGTTAAAGTCGGAATGACGGCGGACGCGGAAATAATAATAACTTCAGAGCCGGGGGCGAGGCTGATCCCCAACGATTCCATAATAGAGCGCGGCGGAAAGAATTTCGTTAGAATGGCCAACGGCGGCGACAATAAAAAGCCCGATATGCGTCCTATCAAAATCGGTCTCAGTAACGGCGAAAAAACTTTGCTTCTAAGCGGCCTGGAAGAAAACGAACAATTTTATACCGGCGAGGCGCTTAAAGCCATTAAAGAAAGCTCGGCCACGGCGAAACCCGGAATACCTCTGATAGGCGGCCCTCCGGGCGCCCGCAGGTCTTCGGGCGGCGCGAGGACCCGTTAAGCGCGCGGGATTGGAAGCCGTTAAAAACATCGACGGCGGCATGTAGATTGTTATAAGGATTTCGGTGAGATTTATGGCAGAAAGCAATAAAAAAATAATTGAAATCAAAAACTTGACTAAAATTTACGACACCGGCAAAATAAAGGTGAACGCTCTTAACGGCGTGGATTTTTCTATCGGCGAAGGCGAGCTTATAGCCATAATGGGTCCTTCCGGCTCAGGCAAATCCACCATGATGAACGTTCTGGGCTGTCTCGACAAACCCACCGGCGGCACGTATTATCTTGACGATACGGACGTTTCGACCATGAGCGAAGACCGGCTCGCCGATATTCGCAACCAGAAAATAGGTTTCGTTTTTCAAACGTTCAATCTGCTCGCCCGCACAAGCGCTCTTAAAAATGTCGAACTGCCGATGGTTTACGCCAAGCTGCCGGCGGCCGAACGTGAGGAACGGGCAAGAAAGGCCCTGACCGCGGTCGGATTGGGCGAAAGAATGTATCACATGCCCAACGAGCTTTCGGGCGGCCAGCAGCAGCGCGTGGCTATAGCCAGGGCACTTGTCAACGATCCTAAAATAATCCTGGCCGACGAACCCACCGGCAATCTGGATTCGCATTCGTCCGAGGAGATACTGCTTATTTTCCAGCAGCTCAACCGCGAGGGAAAAACGATCGTAATAGTAACCCATGAGCCCGATATCGCTCAGCATTGCAAGCGCAATGTCGTTTTCAAAGACGGAGTGATAATAGCCGACAAAAAAGTGGAAACGGTTCTCGACGCCAGGACACTGCTCGAGGAAATCAAGCAAAAAAGCCATGCCATTCATCAGCCCCAGAGCTGATTATTTCACTGCGCATAAAAGTCAAAAAGCGGCCGCCGCGAAAAGGACCAGCCAATGGATTTTGTAGAACTGATAAAGCTTTCGTTAATAAGCTTAAACGCCAATAAGATGCGCTCCGCGCTTACGATGCTCGGAGTGATTATAGGCGTGGCTTCGGTAGTGGCTATGATATCGATCGGCGAAGGCGCAAAGAGCATGGTCACCAAATCTATCGAGAGCATGGGCACAAATCTTCTTTTCATTATGCCGGGCCAGTTGAGGGTGGGCGGCGGCGGCCATGGAATGGGTTCGACGCAGACGCTCACTTACGAAGACTGCGAGGCAATAGAAAAAAACTGT
>JAKPTH010000172.1 GCA_029571125.1 bacterium | reverse complement strand
CCTTTTTCGATATAACCGAACATAAGCTCAATGAAGAAAAGCTCGCCCAGCTAACCGGTCGCCTTTCCCTGGCGGTCAAAGCCGGCGGGATCGGCATCTGGGATTACGATCTTAAAACCGGCTCTCTGGTGTGGGACGATCAAATGTTCGCGCTTTACGGGCTGGATAAGGAAATCTCAGGTTTCGACAGGAAAGCCTGGTTTGACGGCGTTCATCCCGAAGACCGCGAAAAATGCCTCGAAGAACATGAAATGGCGCTTGACGGCCGGAAGGAATATGATACCGAATTTCGCATAGTCAGGCCGGACGGAACCGTTAGAAATATAAGGGCCATGGCGGTAGTTTTGCGTGACGAAGCCGGCAATCCTTCAAGGATGGTGGGCACTAACCTCGACATTACCGCCATCAAGCAGGCCGAAGAAGACGCGCGCGCCGCCAATGCCGCCAAGTCGGATTTTCTGGCGAATATGAGCCATGAAATCAGGACGCCGTTAAACGGCATACTCGGTTTCACCGATCTTTTATGCGAAACCAATCTCGACGCGGCTCAAGCGCAGTACGCCCGCAACGTTAACACTTCGGCGCATTCGCTGCTGGACATTATAAACAATATTCTCGATTTTTCCAAGATCGAGGCCGGGAAGCTCGAACTCGACGAAGTCAAAACCGATCTTACCGAATTGCTCGAACAGACCGTCGATATAGTAAAATTCGGCGTCGCTCAGAAAAAACTCGAACTTCTGCTCGACGTGCCGGAAAATATTCCGCGGTATGTAATTATCGATCCGGTAAGGATAAGGCAGATATTGGTCAACCTTGCGAGCAACGCCGTAAAATTCACCGAAAAAGGCGAAATCGCGATTCGCGTGAAGTTCGAACCGTCTGACGAGCCGGGTATGGCAAGATACACTTTTTCCGTCCGCGATACGGGCATCGGAATAGCCAGGGCCGATCAGGGAAAGCTTTTCAAGGCTTTCGCGCAGGCGGACGCTTCCATAACGCGTAAGTTCGGCGGAACCGGTCTCGGACTGGTCATCTCGAATATGCTGGCGGAAAAAATGGGCGGCCGCATCCGTATGGAAAGCGAGCAGGGCATTGGCAGCGAATTTTATTTTAGCATAACCAGGCATTTTGAAACGGAAGGCCGGCCGGAATATTGCGGCATCGAAGAATTTAAAACGGCGTTGATCGTCGATAATAACGGGTCGGTCCGCGACATACTTGTCCGTATGCTCAAAAGTTTTAACATCGAAGCGCGCTGCGTTGAAAACGGCGTTAAGGCGCTTGAAAAAATAGATAACTCGTCCGCGTTCGATCTTATTCTCGTAGATTACGATATGCCCTATATGAACGGAATAGAAACGATTAAAAAAATTCGAGGCAGTAAAGTTTTTTCGTCTGAAAAGACGCTGGAAATTTTAATGCATAGCTCCAGCGAGGACGTTGCGATCCACGAAGAATGCCTGCGCCTCGGCATTCGTCATAAGATAGTCAAACCGGTCAAAAAAGGCGATTTATATAAAATATTTACTTCCTATAGAGAACCTTCGGCTTCCGCCGTCGAATTGGCGGCGCCGGAAACAGGCGCGCCGCCGCGAATCGTTGAAACGGCAGGCCTGTTGCAAAAGAAGATTCTGGTCGTAGACGATTCAAAAATGAATATGAATCTGGTTAAAGTTATAGTGGCGGCTGCTTTTCCGGCGGTCGCGCTTATAGAAGCGGCGAGCGGCCTGGAGGCCGTCGCGAAGTTCAAGGAGCACAGCCCCGATCTGGTTTTTATGGATATCCAGATGCCGGAAATGGACGGCTATGCCGCTACGGCTGAAATCCGGAAGGCCGAGTCCGCTGCCGGCGTTCATACTCCGGTGATCGCGCTGACCGCGGGCGTGGTCAAGGGCGAAAGAGAAAAATGCATGGCCGCCGGCATGGACGATTATATGTCGAAGCCTATCGATGTCAAAAGTTTTAAAGACACCATCAAACGTATCCTCTTCGACAAACGTAACGCCGAAGAAAAAACGGGTCCAAAAACCGCCGATATCGGCGGGCAGACCGTCGACTCCGGAGTGTTCGATTTCAAAGTCTTCTCATTTAATACAGACGGAAACAGGGTCTTTATGGAAAGCTTCATATCCACTTTCGCCGAATATAACGAAAGCAACATGAATGAAATACGTTCCGCAGTAAAAGAAAGCGACGCTCAAAAGCTAAGGGCCTCCGCTCACAAGCTGAGAGGCACCATGGCCGTGTTCGGAGCTAAAAAAGTGACGTTAACATTGAACGAACTGGAAGCTCTGGGCGAAAGCGGAACCGCGGCTGGATCGGCCGGCCTTTTTGAAAAACTCGAAACCGAACTGGCCGAGTTTAAAAACGAATTAAAAAAGTTAAAGCTATAAGCGCGGCGCGTTATGAAAATTATCATTGAAACTCAAAGACTTTTAATGCGTGAGCTTGAAGCGTCCGACGCCGGCGAACT
>JAKPTH010000462.1 GCA_029571125.1 bacterium | reverse complement strand
AAACGGCCGGGTGGTCCGGGTAGTTTTTACTGCCCGAAGCGGGGGCGGAAGTTTCGGAATTCTGCCATGACCATGAACCCTGAAGAAGCGGCGGATTTGAAGAGCTCGCGCGCCAGCGATTGAACTGGGCGTTGGTGGTGAGCGTTTCCGCTATATAATAAGGGCTCATTTTAACTTCCGTATAAATCCCGCCGGCATTTTCATGACCAGAAATAAAATTGGAACCGGGTATTTTTATGAATTTAACTTCTGGATCGTTTACAGCGCTGTAACGCCTGAATCCTTCCTGATTGATTCCGATGAAATTAAGCCCCCACGGGACATTTTCCGGGACGCATCTTAAAACCGCTCCGGCTTTTAAATTAGCGTTTACGTTGTCGTGTATGAAAATTTTTATCGGCCCGCCGGCGGTGGAACAGCGCGCATAAAATTTTGCGCATCCTTTTGTAAAGGCGCTTTCGCCGAATGACGCCCCGTTATCCGACGAAGACGCTGAGTTATCGATTATTCCGGCTCCTTCCCAGTAAATGGCGCCGCCGGTGAAATCGGTTATTATTTTACCGCCGCCGAATGGCTTATAATCGATATTCGTATCGCCGGCGGAATTTTTCGCCGCGACGTTGATTTCGAAATATTCCCCTTCTTCGCACGAATCGCCTGCGGTGAAGCCGCTGGTTTCGCTGGAAACGGTGGAATATACTTTCAGCGCAACTTCGAACCTTTCGGTTTTATACTCGTCTATGTTCAGCTGCACCTTCACTATTCTGTTGTTACGTGAATCGGCCACGTAAGCGAATTTCTGGTCATGCGACGCCGCTATATCCACCGGGGCGTTAAGTCCGCCGTTTCCGTCTCCTATTTCTTCCATGAACTCGCCTTCGTTTGAAAATTTAAGAACTCTATTGCGGTCTTTGTCGGTAACCAGTATTACTTCAGAATTATTTAAAGTAACCGTTGATATGGACGTGGGATTTTTGAGCTTTCCTTCGCCTTCGCCGAACACGTTGAATTTATTTATAAAATTACCGTATTTGTCGAACTTCTGGATTCTTTTGTTGCCGGCGTCGAGAACGTAAACTTCGCCGGTTAAATTTACCGTTATGGCGCAGGCGTCTTTGAATTCGCCGTTTCCCATTCCGCGGGCGCCGACCCGCATTATAATTTCGCCGTTGGAGTTGAATTTATAGTAAGAACCGGACTTTCGGTCTATTATGTAAAGGAAGCCTTCGTTGTCAAGCGCCGCTTTTCCCGGCTCGACGAAACTTGATACGCCGGGGGAATCGATGGAGTTGTTGTTGAGCGAAATCAGCGCGGCGCTGTTTATAAAGTAATTGTTTTTTATTTTATTTCTGAAGGGCGCCGCGTCGTTGAATCCGGATATATAAACCGGCAGCTGATTATTTAAAAAATAGTTTCCGCTTATTTCGGGCCATACTCCCGTCCACGCATCGCTCACGAAGGGCGAATCGGCGATGCAGATTTCGCACGAAGTGCCTCCGGCGGGCGGAATCGGCTGGTCTGAATTGAGGAAAAAGTTGTTGTTTATATAAGCCACTGAATTTAAGCTTATTTTCGAGCCGTTGAACCGGTTGGTGCGGTTGCCGGCCGAAAAATATCCGTCGTAGAAGTTATTGGCGTTCAGTATTAAAGTAGCCGGAGGATTTTTGGTCATTATAAAAGATTCTTCGTCCGCGCCCTGGCCGGTGTTATAGCTGACGTTAAAATCGTTACGTGAAAAATTTCCCACGCTTGAGGTGCTTACATGTATTTCATTGGGATAGTAGAGGTTGAAAAGGCTGTTGTCGATTTTTACCGAAGAGTTTTCGTTTAAACTGAAGGAGGATTTAGCCGTAGAGCCCAGAATCATGCCCGTGATTTCGCATCCGTTGAAAGACGCGAAAGCGCCGGCATGCGAAATATTACCGAATGATTTGAATTCGGCTTTTCTGACGCTGGCGATTTCGGCCGTGCCGTCGAAAATTATCTTATACCAGTCGGGTATGGCCGTAGCGCGGGGCGTTTTGCCTTCTTTGAGGCCGATCTCGCTTAACGGCTGAAAACGTACAGGCGCATAAGGGCTTCCGTCCACTATAAAAGTGCAGTGCGGAAAAATGGTGTCGTGCTTGCCTTCGATGGTAAAAGAAGAGTTGGTGTCTATTTTAATTATGGCGCCCTGCGTAATTTTAAGCGCGCCGGCGTTTTTGAGCAACGTTTTTGCGTCGTTGCTCAATACGTAAACGTTAGTTTTTTCCCAAAGGGTTTCATAGTCGTTTATATTGAAAGGGAGAAGGTCGTACCCGTACAAGCTTTGCGAATATAAAAGGGCGTATCTGGCCCTGGCATGGTTTAGCATGAAGCTGCTGTCCAAACCGTTGAGTATATAAACGCCGCCGAGCGATCCGGCGGGCGTGCCGTCGGAAACGCCCCAGTCGCCGTAACGGACGCCGCCTATTTCCTGGTAATAAGGCGCTTCGTATTTAGCCATTCTCATCTGCATGTTCGGAAGGCCGGATTCCGATTCGAAAACCGTGTCGGGCGCGTTATAAATGCTCGGCGGAACGCTCACGTCGTCTATGGAGGTGAAAAAAACTTTTTTATGCGTGTCGCCGGAAATTACAAGGCGGCCGCCGATGCATTTTAGTATCGCGTCGGAACGGCCCGAAAAATCTGTTGAATATTTGCGCTTATCGGCGGTGGCGAATTTCAGGGTGACGCCGGTCTGCATGGTAAGTTCGCCGTTGATTTCAAAATTAGAGTCTATCACATAAACGTTTATTGCCGCTTCGTCCGAAGCGGAGCCGACGGTCCAATTCTGAGGCGATTCGGGCCTTATTCCGGCCGGATAATCGCGGGAAGTGTATATGTAATTATATTTGATATATTTTCTTGCGGGCAGCGGAGGAGAATTGTAATTAAAGGAATAAAATTTTTTGCTTATATTTACCGGCGCTATGTTTATGGCGGCCCCTTCGTCCTTGTCGATAACGCTTACGAAAACGTTCTTTTGAGACGCCCTGGGACATTTATAAACTTTGCGGCTCAGCGAGTCGTAAAACAGCAGAACGTTACCGTCGGTTAAAAGCGAGTCGGCGATGTCGTAGGGCGCCGCCGAAGAAATAAGCCGCGATCCGCTTATTTCCAGGATATTATTTTTGCAGGTTATATAAGCCTTAGCTTTGGAGCCCGAAGCGAATGGGGGAAACAATACCGACACAGGTTCTTCGAGCCCTGCGGAATATTCGGAAATTTTAATGTCTTTCATTTCTTTTATTCCGCTTATCGCATATACTTTATTTTTCTCCCGGCATACGGCGTAGAGGGTGTCTTCGTCGGGTCCGCAAACCAGTTTCGTGACTCCGTCGAACGTTCCGGAAGTGAGCTTTCGTGATGCCTTTACCAGCTTCGTGTCGACCTGATAGTTCGCCTCGTAAATGTAGCTTTTTTCGCCGGCGGCGGAGTTTTCGATATAATTTTTAATGCGTACGTAAGGCGCCGCGGCCTGCTGTTGAGCTTTAAAATAATAATGATTGAGGTCGCTTTCTTCGTCGTTGATTTTTAACTGCAGGGAATTTATGGAAGCGGCGTCGCTGTAAAAGTTTACGTTGGCTATTGCGGAGGGGAGAAAGCAATATTTGCTGTCGAGCCCTTTGAAACGCCCGCTCACGATAAGTTCGAGCCGGTCGTCCTTTTCGGCTTCGAGCTGCAATTTGTTGTAGTTCTCGTTGACGCTGTAGGCGCTGAAAGCCTGCAGAGCGTTGCGGAACGATAAATCGGGTTTTTTATAGTAAATGCAGGAGTCCTGGGGATTAAAATAAAAGATTTTTGAATTGTCCGGGCTGTTTACGGCCGAACATAACGCATCGCCATCGGCCGAACCGGGATTTTTAACTTCTTCGGAGGCCAGCACGGAAAAACTTTCTATAACGTTCGTAGCAAGGTCGTATATCAAAAATAAAGTTTCCAGGACGGGCTTTCTTTCGGCGTCGTTAACGTTATATCGCCTGGTGACGAGATTCAGCTTATTCATGTTCGCGGCGCGGCCCGCGCTGACGTGGTTAATATCTACTATGCCGGACATGCGCGCTTCGATATGCGTCCATGAACGCCCGTAATCTACCGAACGGTATATTCCGTTTTTTAATGTAGCGACCCAGTAGTTGCCCGATTTTTCCGCGTAAACCGAAGTTATGTGCATGCCGGGAAAAAATTTCTGCCAGCCGAGACGCGGAAGCTGCGTGTCGGAATATTTTTCGTGCCTGGTAAGGCTCAGCGGAAATAAAACGAACCCTTTTTTATATTCGGAGCCATAGGTGGAATAATTCAATATCGCGTTGGCGTTTTTAACGTTTCTGATATAAAGGCCGTTGGTCGTGGCGCAGAGCATATTGCCTTCGTCGTCGCCTGAAAAAGCCGTAACGGTTTCATCCAGCTGGTAGCGGTCTGTGTTATTGACCGGCGCCATATCGCAGTCGAAGCTGAACGCCGAAGAGCCTGCACCGAACATCATTAGCTGAGACGGGATTGATGACAGAGCGAAATTCGAATTAGGCGATTTGTCTATGGTTTTTTTTACCATATAAACCTTTGAATTGTATTTAGCGCTTGCGAGCTGGTCGTAAGTTCCGTAAAGATAGTCTATGAATATAGGAGAAGAGTAATTGATCCCTCCGTCGTCCGAGCGCGCCATGAATACTCTTCCCGTTATGTTGCCTGCGCCCGCTATCGAAGCGTCGGGTTTGGTGGAGAAAAAAAGGTAAGCGTTGTTCTTATGCATCTGCGGCCTGAAAACTCTATCCGGGGTTATATGCAGTTTGGTATTATTGAATTGCATATATGGATAGTAGGAATAAATGGCGTTGAGCGAAATTTCGCCGGAATAATCTTTTTGAGAGTAGCAGTAAAGAAAGACCTGCTCATCGTTGAATGCGGCGGGCGCGCTTTCAATTACGTCGTAAAGGCCGAAACTGTTTACGTTTACGTTTACGTTGCGCGCGTATAATTCCGCTTCGAAAAAAATGCGGCCGGTGTATTTTTCGCCGTAGGTGGCCACGTTTATTATCTTATTTTTTTCGTTTAATATATTTATGCTCTCGACGTAGCCGGCGGCCATGTCCGAAGGCTTGAAAACGGACATTACATAATCGGAATTCCAGTTCAGGCCGCAGCTCGGCGATAAAAACGAATAATGATACTGCGACATATCGCCGGCCGAAGCGACCCCGTAAAGGGTGTTGTTGGCCGAAACAGAAAGCCTGGATAATTTTTCGGAACCGTATTTCACCCAATCGCTTTCGATGCCGTTTTTGAAATTATAAGAGTGAAGCGGTTTTTCACCGTACTGGTTGAAGGCGCATTTGTCTTCGGCGAGCCATTTGCGGCCGCAATCTTCGCTCCGCTGATAAAAAATATTCCATTCGGTTTTATAAATATAACTCTGCCACATCGCGTGCAGCGTTCCGTTTTTGTCGATGACTTCCGAATGAGCCCAGGCCGATTTGCCCGGAGGCGTATGGCATACGCGAACCGGAGTTTGCCAGCTTTTGCCGAAATCCTCCGAGTGCGCGTACCATAATTTTGTATTTGCCAGCGTGTCTCCGTTGGCGCCGTCGGTGGAATCGTCGAGATAGAAAAGATGCAGGCCGCGTTCGTCGGCTAAAAGCGAAGGCGAACAAGCTATTCCGGTGGCCGCGCGTTCGAGGATGGGGATGAACGGCGCGGGCGCGGTGCGGCTTCTGTCGATATAAATTGCGTTGACCTGCGCTTCCGAAGTGAAGAGTTTCCAACTGCATCCGGCGTCGGTTATAGAGTTGAATGCGTCGTCGCTGTAATACTGCCCGTCGTCGTTTCCGAGCCACAGGCGGAAGTTATCGTCTATGGCCAGAGCGTTTACTTTCTTTCCGGCGGCCGGTCCGGTTTTCTTTACCAGGCTGGAAGAGTTTTTGCCGTATTCCATCGCGAAGTTTTTGGATATGTAAACGCTTCCGTCGTCGAGCCCGACTGCCGAATAGCCGTTTTCCGCCAGAGCGAGCGCGGTGACGTTTTGCGCGTCTGAAATGGAGGCGTCGCGGTATTTTTTTTTGCTGCTTTTTTCTATTACCAGAAGACCGCCGTCGGCGCCGGCAAGCACCACGCTTCTGTTGAGGAAGCGCTCTTTATATCGAGTGCTTGCGAGGCAGTTGACCTTGACTACCGGCTTGACTCCGTCGCTCTGATAGAAGGCCACGGGCGACCAGCTTTCGCCGTTATCGTCGCTTTTCATGAGGCCGGCGCCGTTCGTGGCGGCGTAAACGTTATAATCCGAATCCACCGTTATGGCGTTAATCGAATTAGACCTTAAGTCCCTTGCGACCAGGTTAATATCGTCGAGCTTGTGAAACGAGACTTCGGGAGTGCCGTAAGGGTTCATGTCTATGCAGGATACCGCCGAGTAGTTTTCAAAATCGTTCAAAGATGCCGTGTGCAGTGTGTAAAATCGGTCGCCTGCCGGGCCCATTATGGTTTTAGACGCCTTTCCAAGTTTATAAAAATGCGATATGGGGACCTGATCGATGTTATCCATTTCGAAAGGCGTTTCGCGGAGGTCGCGAAGGCTTATCGGATCTGAATCCGTTGTGTTTTCGCCGTCGCCGTATGCGTAGGGGGCTATTTCGTTGGGCTGGTTGTCGAGCTTTATGCCGGTTTTCGTGTTGTAAACGTTCGTGAGGTTAGTGGCCGGATCGGTAAGCAGAAGATATTTAGAATCCCTCGTGGCGGCCATTACCATGGAAGAAGCGCTGAGCGTTTCGGCCGTGTCGAGGAGCGGAAGCGGTTCGCCCATGAAGGATACGTCGTTTAAAACCCTTACTTTTACGCGGAAACTTTTATTTATGTTTTCTCCGGCGAAAAGAGGCTCGCGGCCGCGGGTGTCGGTGGGCAGTATATTTTCGTCGGTGTTATATCCGTCGTAATCGTCTATGTCGTCGAAATAACGCGCCCGGTTTACGAGCGTTTCGTTTATATAGCCGGGCTGGCCCGTCACTTCGTCGGTGCCGTTCGCTATTTTTGGCGCCAGTGAGTCCGGCAGATATTCTTCGTGCGTCGGCCCCGGCTTTAAGCCTGTTTCGAAAGTGTCGAGCTCGTCAGGGTCGGAAAAATTTTTTTGAGATATTTCCGACATCATTTCCCTTGCGAGGTTTTGTGCTATAAAGCCCCTGCGGCTTTTTTCGCCGAGACGTTCGGTGAGCTGGAAGGTGTTTAAAATAGGAGCGGTTACGATCACTATAAAGACTATGGTGATGACTATTTCCAGTATCGTAAACGCGCGCTTATTTAATTTTTTAAAATTATATATTTTTTTCATGGCAGTTTTAATCGTACATCTCTCTGGCTTTTTTCAGCCTCAGCGGGCTCAGCGTTTTTATTTCGGCCGCCAGCTTGCGCTTCACTCCCATATATTCGCCCGTGGATATAATGGTACCCGTTTCTTTCGTACGGTCAAGTTTTATTTCGGCCTCGTAAAAAGAATATCCGCGCTCGTCGTCAGGGCTTTTTTCTTCGAGCGATACTTCCAGCGTTCCGCGTATTTTTCCGTTAACCTGGCTGTCTGCGCTGAGGGCGGCCGCGGCGTGCATAAGCCCGGATTCGGCGCTGTAATAAGACTGCATGCTGTATAGGTCGTAGCTTGTCACGTCGGCTTCGTCGGATGAAATCTTTAACCCGACGCTTGCGAGCATTATGAGCGTGGATACTACGATCAGAGCCACGAGTATAGACATGGCCCGCCGCGAGCCGAAGCTTTCGCGAGGCATATGAATTTTTATTTTAGCCGTAATCATAACTGCAGAGGCTCCCGGTTAAAATTTATGCGGCAACGCCAGCGGCTAGTAAGGAGTGTAAAACTGGAACGTCATTTTAACTGGACTTTTCACTCCGTCTTTCGAGCTGACCGCTTCTACCGATAAAAACGATATTTGAGGAGCGTAGGCCCATTTCCATCCAGTTTGGGCGGGTTCTATGACGTTGCCGTCCCTGTCGTAATAAACGAAGCTGAATTCGGACAAATTTTTCACTATGACTTCGTCGTAAATTTTCCTTCCGCTTTCCGTGGTATGGGAAAACGCGTAGCGGAGGGTTTTGAGAATATTGCCGTCGCGGTCGTAATCGGCTTCGCCGGCCGGCGGTGTGTGAACGTATATGGCGTGGTTG
>JAKPTH010000429.1 GCA_029571125.1 bacterium | reverse complement strand
TGTTTCGGATGATTGTCGTCTTCGCGTTCCGAAGGGTTTTCAAGAACCACGTAGGAGCCTTCGTTTGCGGAAATAAACTGCTGTACTGCCTTTTCTATAGTGCTCGACTTGAAGCTGCGCGACTGTGGATCGAAAGTGACCGGCTCGTCCGTGCCGGAAAGGCTCGTTTTGTGCGGGCCTACATAAACGATTATATTGCCCTTGGTTTTATCCAGAATAAAAGCGGACTGAATAGCGTCTAACACAAGTTCTCTTTCTCTTCTCTCGTCCATGTTCGCTCCTTTGCTGCAATAAATAATTATTATTTAAAAATTAAAGAACTTTACTTTTAAAAATAATCGGCCCGGCATTTAACGTCCTGAACCATACATAACAATTCTATACCAAACCGAAGCAAAATTCAATATAAAAATAAGATAAATTTAGACGGCTTAAAATTTTGAATCAAGCGGCAATAATGAATTGATACTTTTAAATTATTCTGGTATAATAATTTAGCGATTAAAAAAAGGTGTTGAAATGAATCATTATACAAGCACATATTTTACGGATAAAAAATTCGTCCAAAAAATGATTTTAGTTTTTCTCGCGTTTTTAACGGCGCTTTCATTTACCGCTTTCTTTTTGAACGGCATTTGCGAAGCTCGCGCCGGACGGAGCGGCGGGTCGTCTTCACGCTCTTACAGCTCGTCAAGCAGTTATTCGAGCTCCAGCCGCGGATATTCTTCGAGCAGTTACGGACGCTCCGGCTACTCGGGATATTCTTCGAGCAGCCGCAGAAGCTATCCTTCTTCTTATGCGAGAGGCTATTATTCATCCAGCCGCGGCCATTTTTCTTCGGCCATAATCCTTTTTTTCACGTTTATCATAATAGCCGTAATCGGCGTAATACATTTTCTGACCTCTAAATCCTCTTCCGGCGGAAATTCTTTTTTCTCGCCTTCGCCGTCCGGCTTCGGAAGCGCTTCGTCATACCAGGGCGGCTACGGCGGTTCGTTCGGCGGCACTGACAGTTCTTACGGCCGCCGTTCCACGGACATCAGCGACGTGCCCGAAGCGTCCAGGGCCGATCTTTATGAATTAAAAGATCGGGTAAGAGACGTTTTTATGAGGGTGCAGGAGGCGTGGAGCGAGCGCGAGCCTTCATACGCCGAAAGTTATATGAGCCAGAGACTTTTTTACAAGCACCAGAGGCAGATAGAAGATATGCTGCGCAAGCAGGAAAAAAATATTTTAAAAAATATAAATATCATAGACGTCAAAATAGTCGAAGTTTCCGGCGGCGGAAGCGGAGACTGGCTCGAGCCGGACGGTTACGGCGGCCGCGGACGCATGAAAGCTATAATAAGGGCGTCCATGATAGATTATGTCATAGACGAAAACAGCGGCCGCGTTGTGGACGGCGACGAATACGCGCCGGACGAATTCTGCGAACAGTGGAACTTCGTTTACGAAGAAGACGGCTGGATCGCAGATGAAATTATATCCGGCGGCTAAAAGGTTTTTAAAATCGACGTTATTATTATAAAGGTGATCAATGGGAGCGAATCTCAACCCAAATCTCAACAATATCAACGACCGGCTTATCGCGGCCGTTTTGTCGGGCGAT